>CAJOQW010000066.1 GCA_905236955.1 uncultured Bacteroidales bacterium | reverse complement strand
GAGCTGATCCGCAGGAACTGGCTGGCCCGTCTCCACCACAATTACCAGCCGTTCGGGGATCTGCTGATCAAGGACAACCTGGCGGGAGAAGTCTCGGACTATATCCGGTCTGTGGATATTTCCGATGCGATTGCGGAGACGAAATTCGAGCAGGATAATTCCTGCATCAAAAGGGAGTACTTCGCCTCCCATGCCGACGATGTCATAGTTTTCAAACTGAAAAGCGACGCTCCCGAGGGCATCGACGTAGCGCTGAACTTCACTTCCATCCACCCGACCACCGTCCAGAAGGCCGCCTCCGACCGTCTGGTTTTTCACGGGCAGGCTCCCGGCTATGTGGAGCGCAGGTCTTTCGAGCAGATGGAGTCATGGGGAGACACCCACAAACACCCGGAACTATACGATGCACAGGGCCGGCGCAAATTCAACAAACGCCTGCTCTATGGAGACGAGGTTGATGGAAAGGGCATGTTCTTCGAGGCTCAGTTGAAGCCTTTCACGAAAAAGGGATCCTGTGAGATCACGGACGATGGCATCCATGTATACGGAACCGACGAAGTATATTTCATCCTCAGCATGGCAACCAGTTTCAACGGCTATGACAAGAGTCCGACCAAGGAAGGGGTCGATGAATCCGCCAAGGCGGCAAGCATCCTGGACAAGGCCGCGACCCGTTCGTACAAAGAATTGAAGGACCGCCATATCGCCGACTACCGTGCTCTCTTTGACAGGGTCGGTCTCCGCCTGAATTCGACCCCGGAACAAAAGGCCATGCCGATTGACCAGCGCATCGAGGCCTACAAGACCCTGGAGGATCCGGACCTGGCCGCATTGGAGTTCCAGCTCGGCCGCTACCTGATGATCAGCGGTTCCCGTCCGGGCGGACAGCCCCTGAACCTCCAGGGAATCTGGAATCAGGATTCAATCCCTGCATGGAACTGCGGGTACACCCTCAACATAAACGCCGAAATGAACTATTGGCCGGCGGAAGTGACCAACCTCTCAGAATGCGCGGAACCGTTCTTCGACATGATCGGGGAACTTGCCGTTTCCGGAGCCGAGACAGCTCGGGACATGTACGGACGGCGAGGATGGGTGGCCCACCACAACTGCTCGATATGGAGGGAAAGCGTACCGAACGACGGCGGACCGGGCGCAGCTTACTGGCCGATGGCCGAGGGGTGGCTTAGCAGCCATCTATGGGAACACTATCTGTTCACAGGGGACGAAGACTTCCTGCGCGAAAAAGCATATCCCATAATGAAGGGTGCGGCGGAATTCCTTTCCGACTGGCTGATAGAGGACGGCAGCGGCCACCTGGTAACGGCCGTCGGCACCTCCCCCGAGAATACTTTCATCGCTCCGAACGGTCAGCACGCCTCCATGAGTTCCGGCTCGACAATGGACATGACCATTGTCCGCGAACTATTCTCCCGCGTCATCACCGCATCCGAAATCCTGGACACGGATCCCGAATTCAGGGCTGAACTGCAGGAGAAATACGACCGTCTCCTTCCATTCATGATCGGTTCCCGGCGTCAGTTGCAGGAATGGTTCTACGATTTCCAGGAGGAGGATCCCCAGCACCGGCATTTCTCTCATCTATACGGCCTCTATCCCGGAGACCAGATCACTCCGGACGGAACTCCGGACCTGTTTGACGCCGCCCGCAAGACCCTTGAAATCCGGGGAGACTTTGCCACCGGATGGTCAATGGGCTGGAAGATCAACTGCTGGGCCCGTCTGCGGGACGGAAACCACGCAAACAAGATTATCTCCAACTTCTTCAATCCGGTAGGCTTCGGCGGGATCAGGTACACCAGTGGAGGTGTCTTCAAGAACATGCTCTGCGCCCATCCGCCTTTCCAGATTGACGGCAATTTCGGTTTTACGGCAGGAATTGCGGAAATGCTCGTGCAAAGCCATGCAGGATTCATCCATCTCCTTCCCGCCCTGCCGGATTCCTGGTCCGAGGGAAGCGTCCACGGCCTGAAAGCCCGTGGCGATTTCGAAGTCTCCATCAACTGGGACAAAGGCCGGATTACTGATGCAACCCTCGTTTCAGTTGCCGGTAACCCTTGCGTACTTCGCGCCGGTCAGCCCTTCAAGGTCAGGTCCAAAGGAAAAGTGGTGGCCGAATCCTCCCCTGTCGATTCCAAAGGCGTCACCTATCATCAGGCCTCTTTCGAAACTAAGGCAGGCAAGACTTATAAAATCGCAGACTAACTGGCCCTCAGCGACCTTATGGCGTTGAGCACGGCAAGGATCATCACCCCTACGTCGGCGAAGATAGCCAGCCACATGTTTGCTATGCCAAGGGCGCCCAGGACGAGGCATGCACCCTTGATTCCCAAAGCCAAGATTATGTTCTCCCGCACGATCCTTAAGGTCTTGCGGGAGATCCTTATTGCCTTGGATATCTTCAGGGGATCGTCGTCCATCAGCACGACATCCGCCGCTTCTATCGCCGCATCGCTTCCGACACCTCCCATAGCTATTCCGATGTCAGCACGCGAAAGCACGGGCGCGTCGTTGATGCCGTCCCCCACGAAAGCTAATTTCTCCGTCTTGCCCTGGGTGGCGATGAGTTCTTCAACCTTCGTCACCTTGTCGGCCGGAAGCAGTTCGCTGTAAACCCGGTCCACCCCGAGAGTGCGTGCCACTTCGGAGGCTACGCTCCTGCTGTCTCCAGTGAGCATTATGGTCTGTTTCACTCCTGCTTCGCGCAGGGCGGTCAGGGCTTCGGCGGCATGGGGTTTCATTATGTCCCCGAGGACTATATGACCGGCATAACGGCCATCGCATGCGACATGGACTATGGTTCCGGTGCTGTGGCAATGGCAGTATTCCACACCCATCCGCTGCATGAGCTTTTCGTTGCCGACTGCAACTTCCCGTCCGTCTATGCGGGCAGTGATGCCGAAACCTCCGAGTTCCTTTATATCGCTTACCCGACTGTGATCGACCTTGCAGCCATATGCACGCTGCAAGCTCTTGCTTATAGGATGTGAAGATGCGCATTCGGCCAGTGCGGCAAGTTCCACCAGCATGCGTTTTTCCTCCTCGTCGGTCTTGTCGGCGTCATTTATGTCATGCATGGCCGTCACCTCGAACACTCCCAGAGTGAGGGTTCCGGTCTTGTCAAGCACGACGGTCTTCACCTTGGAAAGAGCCTCGAGGATATCGGCACCCTTGACCAGAATCCCTTCATGGCCGGCTCCGCCTATACCCGCGAAGAAAGAGAGCGGGATACTGACTACAAGTGCGCAGGGGCAGCTTATCACAAGGAATATCAGGGCCCTGTATATCCACTGGCTCCACATGGGGTCCATGCCGGGAATGAGCATCCTGACCAAAGGGGGAAGCAAGGCGAGAGCCATGGCCGCGTAACATACGACCGGGGTATATATGCGGGCGAAACGGGTGATGAAAGCCTCCGAATGGGACTTGTGCGAGGCACTGTCCTCCACGAGTTCCAGGATCTTGGAAACTGTCGATTCACCGAAATCCTTCGTCGTTCGCACACGCAGTACGCCGGTCATGTTGATGCTCCCGCTCAACACCTCGTCGCCGGCCTTCACCTCCCGGGGGAAGGACTCGCCGGTGAGGGCTGCCGTATTGAGGGACGACTCCCCTTCCGCCACGATCCCGTCGACAGGCACTTTTTCGCCGGGCTGCACGATTATTATCCTGCCCGTCCCGACATCGTCGGGATCCACCCGCTCGAACGTGCCGTCTTCTTTCTCGATGTTGGCATAGTCGGGACGGATGTCCATAAGGGAGGATATGTTCCGGCGGCTCCTGCCCACCGCATAGCTCTGGAAGAACTCCCCTATCTGATAGAAAAGCATCACCGATATCGCCTCCAGATAATCCCCGCTTTTCTCGTACAGGGCCAAAGCGAAAGCGCCGAGGGTGGCCACCATCATCAGGAAGTTCTCGTCGAAGACACGTTTGTTCCGCATGCCCAGCAGAGCCTTCCGCAGGATATCGTAACCGATGATTAAATAGACCGCCAGAAAATACAGCAGGCCTTTGCAGACTCCTCCGAGAGGCAGTACGGAAACATCAGGCAGCAGGGCCAGCACGGCCGTGGCCACTGCGGCCACGACTATGCGGATGAGCATCTTCTTCTGTTTGTCGTTCATCTACTTGACTATGCAGAAATCGGGTTCCACCTTTCGGGCTATACGGAGGACCTCTTCCATGACGGACACCTCGTCCGCTCCCTCTTCAAACTCCACCTTCATCTTCTGGGTCATGAACACTACCCTGGCGTCCTTCACGCCGGCGACTTTCTTGATTTCCGTTTCTACCAGATCGGCGCAGTTGGCGCAGTCCACTTCGATTCCATAAGTTTTTTTCATGTCTCTGCTTATTTAATCCATTGCAAAGATACGGAGGGAAAAATACAACCCGGTTGCAATTATTCACCTTCGATACCCCGGCAGTCGGGGCAGACCCCTTTGAGGATGAAACTGGCCGAACGCACAAGATAGCCTTCCGGCACATCCGACGGTTCCGGCACAGGGCAGTCATGCAGGCAGAAGGTACGGTGGCAGACTTCGCAGAAAAAATGGGTGTGCACATCTTCGTCGCGGTCTTCGTCGTGACTGAAGCAGAGTTCGTACCGGAGGCCGTCGCCGCCGTTCTCGATAACATGTACCAGATGATGGTCGCGGAAGGTGGAAAGGGTGCGGAAGATTCCCGACTTGTCTATGGTCTGGATTATATCTTCAAGCTCCATAAGCGTCATAGGCCTGCCCCCTTCCATGAGGGTGCGGGCGATTATCAGCCTGTTTGCGGTGGGACGTACGCCGTGCGAGGCGAGAAGCCCTGTCATACCCTTGTCCATCCATGCAAAGATAAGAATATTGTTTATATTTGCAGATATGGAAAAGACCCGTTTCCTCCTTGCCGCCGGCATTTTGGCCGCATTGCTTGCAGCCTGTTCCACCACCAGGCAGGCCCAGCAGCTCGCCTTTCCCGGAGCCGAAGGTTTCGGCAAACACACGACCGGCGGCCGCGGCGGCCGTGTCATGATAGTCACGACCCTGGCCGACAGCGGTCCCGGCAGCCTGCGCGAAGCCGTGGAGGCGACCGGGCCCCGCATCGTCGTTTTCGAGGTTGACGGGGACATCCACCTCGAAACGCCCCTGCGAATAAACAACGATGACATCACCATCGCCGGACAAAGTGCCCCCGGGGACGGGATCTGCCTGTGCGACAACCCTCTCACCATCAATGCCAGCAATGTGATCGTCCGTTACCTGCGCTGCCGCCTCGGGGACAAGTACACCCACGACAACGATGCCGTATCCGGCGGACAGTACGGACAGAAGAATGTCATCCTCGACCACCTGAGCGCCTCCTGGTCCATAGACGAATGCCTGTCGATATACAAGACGGAGAATCTTACGGTGCAGTGGTGCCTCATAGCCTGCAGCCTCAGGCAATCGAAGCATACCAAGGGGCAGCATGGTTTCGGCGGCATCTGGGGCGGCCTGAACGCCACGTTCCACCACAACCTGCTCGCCCACCATTCGAGCCGCAACCCGAGGTTCTCCTCGGTCGAAGGCACGAAGAATGTCGATTACCGCAACAATGTCGTATATAACTGGGGTTACATGTCCGCGTACGGCGGCGGACGCTACGGGGAGATAAACTTCCGCGACAACTACTACAAGGCCGGTCCAGGCACAGACAGGCCCGGCCATATCCTGAATGTGTCCGACGACGGGACCAGCCGATACTATGTTTCCGGCAACTATGTCGAAGGCCAGCCGGCCGTGACTGCCGACAACCGTCTGGGCGTCGGCGGGAGCAATCCCGATGTGGCTGTGGTCACGGAGCCATTCCCATACATGGAGATAGGAACCCAGCCGGCCGGACCGCGACTGCTGCGGACGGTCCTCCGGGATGTCGGATGCAGCCGCAGGCGCGACAGTTTCGACAAGGATGTGATCAGGCAGGTACGTAAAGGGACCGCGCCATGGGGCGACCGCGGATTCGTGAACACGCCCGCAGACTGCGGCGGTTATCCCGTTCTCAGACACAAGGCCCCTGCCCCCGACCTCAACCGAAACGGCATACCCGACCGTCTGGAGTCCCGCTATTCCAATATCGAAGACTACCTGAACTCGCTGGTTGAATAGAGATGCAAGAGAAGCCCGGGCATTCTCCGCCCGGGCTTCTTTCGCTCTTGTCAATTGTTATTCTGCAAGTGAGGGAGTTGCGTCCCTCTGGAAATCATTGGTGGAATTGTTGGTATCAGCGAGTTTCCCATCCTTGGAAATCCTCCTGGCGCTCTTCCCATAACGGTCTGGATCATTGTCAAGTTTGCCGCATCCTGTGTAACCGGCGTCAATCGTTGCGTTGAAAGCTAGTGTTCCGAAGAACTCCTCAACACCCATGTTGATTCCATCTATGACCCACTCGTTGGGTATCAGATACGCATCTTTGATGTCCCTTTCGAAGTGGAAGCCGTTCCAGTCCATGACCTTTTTACCATTCCAGGGGAACTCGGCCATGAAGGACTCTGCATCGTAGTTCGCGGGAAGATATGCCAGGGCAAGACTCTCATATCCCCTTTGATGAAGTTGCGTAATCGTAAACGAAGACTTGAACCAGCAATCCAGGTTTGCGACATCGGGATTGTCTGTATCGGGATAGATGTCGTTATCGTCATAGAACTCAAAATCCGCCTTGCTGAGGTCGAATGAAGAGGCATTGCCTTCCTTGAAGTTCTGTGCGGAAATCGCAAGGATCAGCGACTTCCCCGGCTCGAGGGCTACATCGTCACCGTCACCGGGAATCATGTACATCGTATTGATTCCGATATGGTCAGGCAGGTCCGGATAGGCATAATATGCTCCGGTACTGGCTACCTGCGAACTAGTCTCACTCATTACGAAGAGGATTCTGTCGGCATAGACCGTATGGTCCGCGTTGTTGGTAAGGCGGATATACTGGTCCCCATCAGCAGAAGAACTGCCTTCAATATGGCTTCCGGCAAAATAGACTTCCTCTATGAGAAGTTCGCCCGGCTCGACATTCCTCCAGCTCTGTTCAACCTCGACAGTTTCCAGGAGTGTACCGTCGGTAAGATTGGCTGCAATGGAAGTGGTACGATTCTCCGTACCTGCGAAATTGGACTCTACAGAGAACTTGAGGAGGCCATCCTCTGTGGAAATAACTTTCACCCATGAATCTTTGGGGGACGCCGTGTAGGTGAACCCCGCCGGAACCTCTACCTCGAACTCACCTGCATTGGCGATAGCGAACACTTTGGTTATGCCAGGCTCAGCAGGAGCCGCAGGGCCTGTCTGGGTGAGGGTTACATCCGTAGAAAGGGGAGCCGGACCGGTTATCACGAATTTCGCGGTACGGGGGATAGCTTCCGTAAATATCCCTACGGTGACAGTGACAACTGCATCACCGGTACCGGACGAGGGGGTGAAACTGACCCACCCGCTCTGGTCCGAACTTATTGCCCAGTCGGAGTTTGATATTACGTTGAATGTGAAAGTGCCACCTTCGGAAGTGGCTGACAGGGTCCTTGAGTCCACGTCAAGTGTGGGAACGACCTCCCTGTTGCAGGAAGACCCGAAAATGAGTGCGGCAACAGCCGCGATGGTCATGATTGTCTTTTTCATAGTCTTTTGTGATTATATTGTCCTTATTGTCTGATTGTCATTATGATTCGGTTTAAAGCGATATTCCGCATGATAACTCGGCCAGAGTCGCGCCATAGCCGCCAGCGTATATCCATTTGGAAATCCGGCCTCCGAGTATGAGGGATAATCCCTTGCCGATATCCTTTCCCATGGAGAATCCTCCTGACAGTCTTATCCTGGTGTCTGAAAGGACCTCGAACTGGGACTTCATATCGTTCAAGAGTCTCTCCATCGTATACTCGGACGGAATCATGAAAGTACCGTCAGGAGAGATATCTACTCCTGAAGAGCCGAAAATCTTCACGGACAAAGTCCTCGAAGGCAAGGAAAACTCAACCGGCAGCTCTGCGGAAACGGTACGCAGGGATATTTTCCTGGCAGGATAAAGATGAGACGCGTCAAAGGTGGCGAATCCGATACTCGGTCTGGTATGGAATGCCTTGTAAAAGAGTTCGGCCCATATATTGGCACTGAACTCGTCCCTGTAGTACATCCTCATCTTGAGGAGGGTTTCGAAGTTGCCTGTTACCAGGTTTGATACTATGTTTTCGTCTCCCCGCCTCAGTTCCGCTGAAGCATCGGCTCCGGCCGCCCATTTGCCCCAGTGTGGAGATGAAAGCCAGGACATCCTGCCTTTAAAAGTGTGTATCGCCAGTTCCGATATAGGAGCTTCATTCTGGTTCACGAGATGCCGTACCGAACTGAAAAACCCATATGAGACCCCGGCATCGAGGCCGCTTCCGTTCAAAGGCATGAAATCCGCGGCTGCAGTGAGACCATGTCCGCGGTAGCGGGTGTTCGCATAACCTCCTATGCTCTGGAATCTCGAAAAATGGCTGCCAAGACCGGTCATATGGAACTCGGCGGTATTGGCACCTCTCATGTCGGCGAATATCACGGACAGACTCTGATGATATCTCCTGTATCCTGCCGTCAAGTCAACGAGATGGTTGACTCCGGCCAAGAATCCGGTTGACAGATCCACAGAGAAATCCGAAGTGATGGCGCGGGGACGCGGATCGACGTCACGGTATTCGTGAAGGGCGCGGTAGGATGCCCTTCCTCCCAGGAAAAGGTCACCGACCCTGCGTGAGTATCCGCCGTGGAAACTGTACGATTCCCCATACAGGTCCCCGCCAAGCGAGTCGGCCAGGACATACGGATAGAGAAGACCGAAGTCTGAAACGGTATTCCACCTTACATTCCTCTTCCTTCCGCTCCGGTATGTTATCCTTCCCTCGACGGCATCCTTTTCAGAAAGGCGGACAAGGGATGAAGCGTCGAAGAACGTTTCGACAAGCCCGTCACCTTCAGACATGCCCCTTGCCCGTTCCTCGTCCCTGAGCGAAGACCCCACGACTGCCGTCGTGCTGTCCTTCGAGAAGGGCAGCAGGATCCTGTTCACCGATTTCTGGGCGGACAGGCTCAGCTCCGGGAGCAGGACAAGGATTATGAAGACCGCCTTTCTCATAGCATTGTAAGTTCCAATGGAATTGTTTCGCTGTCACCAAGTAGGTATACGGCCTTGTCCGGGGAATTATGTGCAGAGAACCTGACCGTCCTCACTGTCCCGTCGGCAAGGGTGATCTTTCCGTCGAAGGCTATCATATAAAGTCCTTTCAGGACCCTCATCGTTGCGGTTCCGCCAACTATCGCAGGCATGGCGTATTCCTGGGCGGTGTTCAGATTTCGGAACATGTTCCCTTTCAAAGAGGGGTCTAT
>CAJOQW010000065.1 GCA_905236955.1 uncultured Bacteroidales bacterium | reverse complement strand
GTTGAGGCACAATGTCGGCATATGGGGCGACCCGGCCGTGGTGGTCACCAGCACCGATCCTGCCGTCATCGGCCGCGATCTCAAGGGTTTCTTCGACGTAATCGTCGCCGATGTGCCATGCAGCGGGGAAGGCATGTTCCGCAAGGATCCCCGCGCCGAAAAGGAATGGAGCCCCGCGGTGGTCGAACTCTGTGCCGCCCGGCAGAAGCGTATCCTCGCGGATGTGTGGCCTGCCCTCAAGGAAGGCGGCATGCTTATCTATTCCACCTGCACGTACGAAAGGCGGGAGAACGACGACAACTTGGAGTGGGCGGCCAGCGTGCTCGGAGGAGAGATAGTGGCACCGGAGGATGAATTCGGAGAATACGGGGTAAGGCTCACCGGGCATGGCACCCTGCTCGAGGCGGGGATCGTGCCCGGCGAAGGACAGTGGGCGGGAGCCCTGCGCAAGACCGCCGGAGCCACGGCCGCGAAGAAACCGGTCATTCCCTGCGTCCTCCGGCCGGAAGAGACCGACAGGGCACTCGCATACGGCTACGTGCCCGAATGCCCCGTGGCGGAACTGGACCTGCCGCAGGCGCTTAAATATCTGCACAGGGATGCCCTGAATCTGCCCGAGGAGCCCCTGGGCCTGCTCATAGCGGCCTACAGGGGGCATCCGCTGGGGTTCATGAAGAACCTGGGCTCCCGCTGCAACAACCTGCTTCCCAGAAATCGCAGGATACTCATGGATGTATGAAAGAGATGAAAGCATTATCGATTATAGCAGCGCTGCTGCTGCCGGTGGCGGCCATGGCGCAGACACCGGAAGAATTCAAGGCCACCTACGACCGTCAGGTACAGGTGGCGGGAACGGGAGGGCTTGGCGTCAGGCCCATCCTGGAGGCATGGAGTGCCGCTTATCCGACGGACACTACCATGCTCGAGGCCACCTTCTCGTATTATCTCACCAAGGGAAGGACCCTTTCCGTCGAGGTGCACGACTCCCGCAGGTATCTCGGCAATGAGCCGACCCTGAGCTTGAAGGACAGCACCGGCAGGGCGGTGAATTATTTCCAGGTACCGGTTTACGACGAGGAAGCCTTCGCGCGCAGCCAGTCCTGCATCAGGCAGGCCATCGTCCTGGCCCCGAACAACATCGGCTACCGTTTCGACGAGATAGCATCCCTCATCGATTACGAGAAGGAAAGTCCGGACATGGCGGCGACGGCCATATTGGAACTGATTGACTATAATTATTCCAAGCATCCGTCCTGGTGGCTCACGGACCGTTTCCTGGCCCCTGGGGAATTCAACCAGGCCATAATGGAATATTGCAGCACCTTGTACAACCTGGGCACTCCGGTGGGGTATGAAAGTTTCAAGACCATCTCCGAAAGGATGCTCAGGGAGAACCCGGACGATGTAGGGTTCATCGACAATGTCGGGGCGTACTGGCAGGCTTACAAGAAAGATTACAAGAAGGCCGCCAAGTTCTACAAGAAGGCGCTCAAGATAGACCCCGACGATTATCCGGCACAAGCAAACCTTAAATTAATAGACCGCATAAAGTCAAATCGCAAGAAAAAATGAAAAGGACAGTTTTACTCATGATTCCTATCATCATGCTGGCGGGATGCCAGCCCAAAGGCCCAAAGGCGGAAAAACTTCCTGCACTCGACCTTACCAACATGGACACGACCGTAGCCCCGGGGCAGGATTTCTACAAGTACGCCACCCACGGATGGCAGGTCAAGAATCCCCTCAAACCCGAGTTTTCGCGTTACGGATCCTTCGACGCAATAGGCGAGCGCACCCAGGAAAACCTGAATGCCCTCTTCGAGAGCATGGGCACAATGAAGACGAAGTCCGGTACTGTGGAACAGAAAATCTCGGACCTGTACAAGATGGCCCTCGACTCCACAGTCCGCAATTCTCTCGGAGCAGCGCCTATACAGCCCTATATTGCTGAAATACAGGCAGTTTCGTCAAAAGACGAACTTGCCGACCTGCTCGGTAAGATGGCCCTTGTGAACGAGGGCGGCTTCTTCGGGTTCGGTGTCGAAGCCGATCTCGCGGACAGCGACAACCAGGTTCTATACTTGGGCCAGGGAGGTCTCGGAATGGGAGACCGCGACTACTATCTGCTGGAGAAGAATGCCGAACTCAAAGCCGGTTACAAGGATTTCCTCGTCAAGGCCCTCGGCCTCGCCGGGGTTGAGGATGCCGCCAAGGTGGCCGACCTCGACATGGCCGTCGAAGACGCGATGGCCCCGATATTCTGGTCCCGTGAGCAGAACCGCGACATGACAGCCATCTACAATCCCATGTCCTGCAAGGATATATTTGCCCGCTGGCCCTCGTTGAAACTCGACCGCATGTTAGCCGTCGCCGGAGTTCCCGACCAGGACAAGGTGATTGTGCAGCAGCCCTCATATTTCGACAATCTGGACAAGTATTTCGCCGGTGCCGACCTCGAGACCCTTAAGGCCTACGTACTGGCCCAGTTCGTGAGCAGTTCCTGCGGAGCCCTCAGCGACGACTTCTACACGGCTTCATGGGAATTCTTCTCCCATCAGATGGCCGGTGCCCAGGAGCAGCGTCCCCGCTGGAAAAGGGCGATGGCGGTTCCCAACGGTCTCCTCGGCGAGGCCGTCGGCGAGATGTATGTCAACCGCTATTTCCCGGCTTCTTCCAAGGAGAAGATGGTCACCCTCGTGGAAAATCTCCGCAAGGCCCTGGGCGAGCACATAGACGCCCTCGACTGGATGAGCGACACCACCAAGGTCCGCGCCCACGAGAAACTCGACGCCTTCACCGTGAAGATAGGCTATCCCGACAAGTGGAAGGACTACAGCACCCTCGACATCGATCCCGCCAGGGGTTATTATGAGAATCTCCGTTCGGCCAGCGCCTGGTACGTGCAGGACAACCTTCAGAAACTCGGCAAGCCCACCGACAAGACCGAATGGGGCATGACCCCGCAGACCGTCAATGCTTACTACAATCCCACCACCAACGAGATCTGCTTCCCGGCAGCCATCCTCCAGAAGCCTTTCTTCGATCCCGATGCGGACGACGCGGTGAACTACGGCGGTATCGGTGTGGTCATAGGACATGAGATGTCCCACGGTTTCGACGACCAGGGCGCCATGTTCGATGCCTCCGGCAACATGGTCAACTGGTGGACGGCCGCAGACAAGGCCAAGTTCGACGCCAAGGGCGAACAGCTTGCAGCCCAGTTCGACGAGATCGAGGTGCTCCCCGGCGTACATGCCAACGGTCATTACACCCTTGGCGAGAACATCGGTGACCACGGCGGTCTTTCCATCGCCTTCACTGCCATGCAGAATGCCATTGCCGGGAAGGATGTGAAACTTATCGACGGTTTCACTCCCGAACAGCGTTTCTACCTTTCATACGCCACCATCTGGGCACAGAACATCACCGACCAGGAGAAAGCCCGTCTCACCAACATGGATCCCCACTCCCTGGCCGAGAACCGCGTAAACGTGTCCATCCGCAACTTCCAGAGCTTCTTCGACGCCTTCGGCATCAAGGAAGGCGACCCGATGTGGAGGCCGGAAGCCGAAAGGGTTCACATCTGGTAACATGAAGGCGTCCCGCTTCATATCGGAACGCCTCGATTTCAGGGGGAGGATCACGGTTGCAGCTACGGCCGTGTCCTTCCTCATAATAATCATAGCCGTCGCCGTCGTGGACGGGTTCCGCAAGGAGATCCGCGACGGCGTCGGCAATCTTATGGGGGACGTGCAGCTCACCACTTCGGGAATCAGCTATTTCGGCGAAGGGAATCCCGTGGACGATTCGGCTTCGTACATCCCCAGGCTGGCTGAAGTCAGCGGTGTGAAGGGCATAACCCCGGTCATCTACCGCACCGGGATAGTGAAGAACGGGGATGGTATCCAGGGCGTGCTCATCAAGGCCGTCCCCACCGCCGACACCACTTCGCTGATGGTCTCCATCCCTTCCACCCTCTCTTCCAAACTAGGGTTGAAGGAAGGGGATCCGATGATCACGTATTTCATAGGGGAGAGGGTCAGGATGCGCCGGTTCACCGTCAAGGAGGTCTATGCCGATTACCTCAGGACCGATGACAAGATGCTGGTATATGCCTCTCTTCCCGACCTCCAGCGGGTTAACGGATGGTCCTCCAGGGAAGCCTCCGCGCTGGAAGTGACCCTGGAAGACCGTTTCAGGGGGAACGAAGCCGAGAAGGAGAAGGCCGCCCAACTTTCGATGATAAGCAGCCTGAATGCACTCGAAGGCGAACAACCCCTTGTGGCGGCCGCCGCCACAAGCCGTTTCGCGCGCCTCTTCGATTGGCTGAATCTATTGGACTTCAATGTGTTGGCCATACTCCTCCTGATGATACTGGTAGCCGGTTTCAACATGGTGTCGGGCCTGCTTATAATGCTCTTCCGGAATACCGGCACCATCGGAACTCTAAAAGCCTTGGGCATGGACAACAAGGGGGTCTCGGAAGTATTCCTCAGGGTCTCTTCCAGGATAGTCCTGAAAGGTATGCTCATAGGCAATGCACTTGCACTGGCCTTCTGTCTCCTTCAGGGGACCACGCATCTGCTCAAACTCAATCCCGAGAATTATTTCGTGGGTTTTGTGCCGGTGTGGGTGAACGTGCCCAAGATACTTGCGGCCGACATCGTGGCCTACGTGCTCATAATGCTGTTGCTCCTTCTGCCTTCACTCTTCATATCGAGGGTGGACCCGGCCGACACCGTAAGGGTCAAATAATCAAGGAGCGATCTCCTTGTACCGCTCGTAGCGTGACATTACTTCCTGCACGAAGGCTATGGTTTCCACCCCCTGGAATTTCCCCAGTTTAACCGTATCGACAGTCAGGATGGAATCTTCCCTCATCTCGGGGATGATACTGACAAGATTATCCCAGTATGAAGGGTCGACACCCTTTAATCGGGCATAGTTGATCAGGTCCCGGACCCGGCCTGTACCCGCGTTGTATGCCGCGAGCGTCAGTTTTTTCAGCTCCGTGGGATCTGCCGCCAGTTTCCTGTAGCAGTTGGACAGATACTTGATATAGCGCGTTCCGGCCATTACGCTCTGCGATGCATCCAGCAGACTGTCGGCGCCGAAGGCCCTGGCGGTCGAAGGCATCATCTGCATGAGTCCTGCGGCACCCCTGCCGCTTGTGGCGTCGTGCCTGAACCGGGATTCCTTATGGACGATTGCCGAGACGAAACGCCAGTCGAGCCCGGAAGAATCGGACCATGCCCTTATAAGCGAGTCGTAAGGGCTGATCCTGTAGTTTTCCGTCTTGTATCTTTCGCCGGGGGGGATGATCCTTTCCGCCGCCGGTTCGGGCAGCCCTTCTTCCTTGAATACCAGCGAGATGAACGCCCCTGCTATGATCAGGGCCGCTGCGATCAGGATCAGCCGGTTTACGAAGACTACGGATTTCATGTCATTGGGTGGGTGCCCTCCTGCCTGCACTGGCTCCGCCCGTTCCCCGGCTGGTGCCCGGATTGGTAGAGGAAACGGCTCCGCCCAACGGGGTGTCTTTTCCGGGAGACATGTAGAACGGCCAGAAAATGCCGACCTTGAACACCCTTTGGGTATTTATGAAATTGTGTGCGCTGAGATAGTCGGCCCTGTCGAACGGCCATCCCATGTTGGCGTTCTCGAATTTGAGGAAAATGCACGCCCTCTTCCATTGCATGTTTATGAAAGCGTCCACCACCGGGCCTCCGTTGTACAGGGCCGAGTTCTGGTTGTGGAAGACGCCGAGGTTCGGATTCCATGCCGGTGCATACCACGCGGTGTTGTACCATCCGTTCAGGCCTATCTGGACGGTGAGCACGTCGGCGGTTTTCTCTTCGTTCCGCTGGGCTACGAACTGGGCGTACCACCTCAGGTTTACAGAGAGCCTGGGCAGCGGGAGTACCCCGGGATTGGAACTGGCCTGGAACAACACCCGGTTGTCGAGGTGCAGGAACCTGGCTATGACGAATTCCTTGCGCAGAGAGGCTGAAAGGACGCTTATGGGGGAGGGTTCCTGCCTTATCACTCCAAGGGTGTCATAATAGATGTTGTTGGCGATAAGGGCGTATCCAACGCGGGCGTCGGCTTTGAGATAAGGTATGTCCACGTAACCTTCTATCTTGGAAGTGGAAGTCTTTCCGAAATCGTTGTCCCAGCTGAAATGGTTTGTGTAGATGTGTTTCTGGTACCACTGGGGTTCCTGCAGGGTAGTCTCGAAACGGCCCCCGAGGGTGAGCGGGCTGGTACGTGCCCTCCTGAAGGGATAGACCTTGAGCCTCGCGTTAGCGTTGAGGGAGAAGTCGCCCAGTTCGGCCCCCGCGAAAGTAAGGCGTCCCTTGGCGTCCCAGCTGAAATATTTGCTTATGTTGCCTTCCACCCCGGCATATGCATAGAGGGAGTTTTCCCTGTGGACGTCTGCGGTGCGGGTGGTGTCGTAATAAGATTCACGGTAACTGCGGAACTTGTCACCTATGCCCACGTTCAACTTGGAGACGAAGCTATCGTCCCTCCAGGGCTGCAGCCTTACGAACAGCTTGTTGTCGAACTGGGTCATCTTGAGGGTGTCTGCGCTGGAATAGCCGCTGTAATTGAACACCCCGTCGTACAGGGAGCGTCCGTAACTGTCGCTTATATAGTCGTAATACTCCCGTCCGTACGAGGACCACTCGGTGCTGTGGCCGATGAAAGCGCTTGTCACATTCCTGAGCAGGCTGCCTTCCGGGGGCTCGGGCGAGGCTCCTTCGCCGGCGAAGGACGCGGTATCTTCGGGGGCGAACCTGCCTGAAGTGGTATCAGCGGCCTGGCTGAATGCGACGGTGTCAGCGGTCTTCCCGGAGAAAAGATCACGGACGAATGTGAGCGGTATGCGGTATTGCTGGTCCAGGTACAAAGTGCGCTTCTTGATGTTGGAACTGGCCTTGGTCAGGTGTACGGCTATTTCACGCGAGTCTACGGTGGTGTCCCTTACCCAGTAGGAATCCACCAGGCCGCCGTTCTCCTCGCGGCCGACCGTATTGGAGATGAATCCCGCGTGCGCCATATATTTCTTTCCGACGTAGTTGCCGGACAGGGAGAAGGTCTTGTTCTTGGTTTCCTCGTTGTCCAGCATGCCGCCGCCGCCCCAGCGGTCGTAGAGCAGCTGGAAATTGAATTCCGGAGTGATGTTCTGCGTGGTGAGCACGTGGATGTTGTCGCTCTCCTTGGCGGATGCCGCCAGGATGCTGCCCCAATAAGCGAGTTCGGTATATGGGGTTTTGGTGTTGTAGTTGGGAAGGGTTTCGTGGCTGAAGGTCCAGGCCTCGTTCGGGGTGTAGAAATCCACACCGCTGGAACTCTTCCTCTCGAAGAAGTTGAAAGGCTGCACCGGGGAACCGGCAACGCCCAGCCACGACGAGTTCACATCCTTGCGCCGGAAAGCATAGTCGTTGAAATAATAGTTGTAGCTGGTGTCCGGGACATAAGCCTCAAGATGCTGGAAGTCCGGATCCAGTTGCCAGGCGACGATGCGCTTGTACTGCATGTCCTCGGGCAGGGCGAAGGTTTCGAGCACCCTCGGGGTGTTCTGCCGTATGCTGTCGCGCACCGCCTTCTTTTCTTCCCTGATTGCCAGCAGGGAATCGGAAATCGCCTTCTTGCGGTTCATCAACTTCTCGTAGTCGTATCTTTTGCGGGCTTCCGGGCTAAGGCCGTTGTACCATGCCTCGAAAGCTTCCTTTTTCCTGACCGCGGCTTCGGTGGTATAGATGGAGTCGAGCAGGTGCATGTCCAGGGAATCCCTTCGTGCCGAAAGCGTGTCGAGTTCTTCCCAATGGCGGTTTTGCGAAAGGCGGAGGGAGTCCATGGTTTCGGCGTGGACCGCCGAATCGAGCAGGGCTACATAATATTTGTAGCGGAACGGGTCCGTCTCCCTCAGCGAGTCGGGAGCATGGATCGTATCCCTGGCGGAAAGGTGCAGGGTGTCGTCGTCACCGGTCTGGCCGAAAGAGCCCTGCATCGCCTTGATGAGGCTGTCGCTCAGGGCGATGTCTTCCATGCCGCCCTTCCTGTTAAGTTTATAGGCGGCTTTTGGGTAGATGACGGTATCGGGTACGCTGGCCACCAGGTCGAAGGTCCTGTGCGTGGGAGTGGAGCCGGCAAGGGAGCCCGCGATGGCCAGGCCGACCACCGCTGCAGGGAACCAAAATTTGCCGAGAATACTCACAATCCGCAAAAATACCTATTTTTTTTGATTATCTTTGTGATATATATGGAAAGGCTAGTCAAACTTTTTGAGCAGTGTTTCGGCAAGGAACCTTCCGGGGTTTCCCTGCTCCCCCTGAGCGGCAGCGCCCGCAAATATTACAGGATGACCGGTGCAGCAGTCCACGTCATCGGGTGTCTGGGCACCAACCTGAAAGAAAACCGCGCCTTCATGACCATCGACACCGCGATGCGTGCTGCCGGAGTCGCCGCACCCGAAGTATATGCGGTGAGCGGGGACGGCATGGCCTATCTGCAGGAAGATTTCGGCGAGGGTCAGCTTTTCGAGCTCCTTAAGCCTTCCATATCCTCCGGTTCCTTCTCAGTGCAGGAAATGGGCTGGCTCCGTGCCGTGATGCAGGCCCTGCCGCGCATCCAGTTCGGCACCGGCCGCAGCATGGACTGGGACGTGTGCTTCCCCGACAGGGAGTTCAACCGCCGTATGGTAGGCTTCGACCTCAATTACTTCAAATACTGCTATCTGAAAGAAAGCGGGGTGGATTTTGACGAGATAGCTCTCCAGGACGATCTCGACACCCTCACCTCCGATGCCCTCGAGCCTTTCGGCCAAACCTTCATGTACCGCGACTTCCAGGCGCGCAACGTCATGATAAGGGACGGCAAACCATGCTTCATCGACTTCCAGGGGGGCAGGAGGGGCCCGGTCCAGTACGATCTCGCCTCGTTCCTTTTCAATGCCGGCACCCATTTCTCCCCCGGGGTGAGGGCGGCCCTTGAAGATGAATACCTCGATGCCCTGCAGGAATTCCAGCCCGTCTCGCGCGAAGCGTTCATGGAGCATTACCGCCTGATGACGCTGGTCCGCCTCCTCCAGGAATTCGGGGCATACGGGTTCCGCGGCCTCATCGAGCGCAAGCAGCTCTTCATAGACTGCATTCCCCCCGCGCAGAAGGTTCTCGGGGAACTCTTGGCCGAACCATTCCCGCGCTATCCCTACCTTACCGACGTCCTCCGCCGGGTCGCAGAGGACGAAGGTGGTATCTGCCGTAATATTTAGTATTTTTGCAGACGATGGCGAAATCTACCTACAAAGACCTATGGGACAAGGGCAAGGACGGCTCCAAGAAGGAGCAGCGCGGGCTCCTGCGCTTCGTCATAATCGCCACCGTAGTCTTCCTGTTCTTTCTGCTGATAGGCAAGAATTCCATCATCCGCTGGGCCCAGACGGGTTTCGAGCTCCGCCGGCAGAAGCGCGAGATAGAATATTACAGGAAGGAAATAAAGCGCCTCGACTCACAGATAGACGCCCTGTCCAACAACAAAGACACCCTTGAGACCTTCGCGCGGGAGCACTTCCATTTCGCCAGCCCCGGCGACGACGTCTATATTCTCGACAAATAAATCCGGTTGGCTTCTTCCAGCGCCGCGGGGCTGCCGATGTCGGTAAGCTCAAGGTTTTCGTCGAGAACCCCGTGAATGCGTTCCCCGGCCGCCGCAGCTATGTAGAAAGCGGTGATGGAGAAGCGCTCGGGCCAACTCTCGAAGAGGGGGAAAATGTCCGGCGAAATGAGATGTATCCCACTGAAGGACATTCGTTTGCATTTTGCCGGGTTGCTCACTTTCCCACGTATTTCCCCGGTGCTGGTATTCGTCCAGCCCACGAGGTCCATGGCATCGTCGAACAGGAAGAAACGGTTGTCGGAAGATTTCGGGGGAGTGACAAGCAGGTTGGCGAGGGCGTCCTTGCGGCAGCTTCCAAGGAACCTTTCCAGGTCGAGATCGGAGAGGATGTCCACGTTATAGGCGAGGAAGGGCCCTCCGTCTTCCAGCAGGCTGCGGGCGAACTTCATGCCTCCGCCGGTTTCAAGGGGTTCCGGCCCTGCCTCGCGGGAAACGGCTATCCTTACCCCGAAGTTTTCCTTTTCGTGGAGGAAGTCTTCCACCTTGTCCGCGAAATAGCAGGTATTCACCACGAAATCGGATATCCCGGCGGATTTAAGCTTTAGGATAACCCTCTCCAGCATGGGAACTCCGCCCACAGGTACCAGGGCCTTGGGGATGGTGTCGGTTATGGGTTTGAGGCGTGTGCCGAGCCCTGCGGCGAAGATCAGCGCTTTCACAATGCAAAGATAATTATTAAATTTGCATCATGAAACCTACACTTTTGGTACTTGCTGCGGGAATGGGCAGCCGTTACGGCGGGCTCAAGCAGATGGACGGCCTCGGCCCCCACGAAGAAACGATAATCGACTATTCCATCTATGACGCCGTCCGGAACGGCTTCGGCAAGGTGGTATATATTGTCAGGGAGTATTTCCTCGGCCAGTTCAAGGAACTTGTCTCACGCAAGTATTCCCATGTAAAATGTACTGACGGTTCCCCTCTGGAGTTCGTTTTCGTCACCCAGGAACTGCACAAGATCCCAGCGCAGTTCACTCTCAACCCCGAGCGTCAGAAGCCCTGGGGCACCGCCCATGCCGTACTCATGGCCAAAGATGTCATCGACGGGCCATTCGCGGTCATCAACGGCGACGACTATTACGGCAAGGAGTCGTTCCGGGTCCTGGGCGACTGGTGCCGCGCACACGAAGGATCCGAAGGGCGGTACTGCATCGTCGGTTTCGAACTGGGCAACACCCTTTCCGAGAGCGGGGGAGTGTCCCGCGGCATATGCCACTACGACGCAGCCCGGCACCTCACCGCCATCGAGGAGCACCTTAACATAGCCCTCGAGGCCGACGGGAATGTTTATGGCGACAACTCCGCGAATGGCGAGAATCATGTGCTGCTCGACCGCAAAGCCCTGTGTTCAATGAACATGTGGGGCTTCACCCCCGATTATTTCGCCAAGAGCGAGGCCATCTTCCATTCTTTCCTGGAAAAGAACATCTCCGAACTCAAGAAAGAATACTACATCCCCTACGCAGTGGACTGCATGATCAAGGAAGGCAGCGCATCTTGCGACGTCCTTCCCACACCGTCCCGCTGGTTCGGCGTCACATATAAGGAAGACCGCCCGGGAGTGGTCGCCAAATTCGCGGAACTTGTAAAGGAAGGAGTCTATCCTTCACCTCTCTATTGATATGGAAGTACGTCGCTCAAGAGGCAATTTCGATGTCTTCTCCAACCACGCCTGGTATGTTCCGGGAGTGTCGGGGATGTTCATCCTGCTCGCCTGGCTTATCGCAGGTGCATTGATAGGGAATGTCGTCACCCTCTTATTCAGCTTTGCCGGGATAGGCGGTTCTTCTATGGAATATGGCATGCTTGTATCTTATCCGGTGATGTTCATACCTCCGATGCTTTATGCTGCATTCAAGAGCCGCAACAACTCCCTTTCCAGTCCCGGACTCGAACTTGACAGCGCCAATTTCCCGCCGCTCGGAGGGGTGAAATGCGCCCTGCTCGCAGCGGTTGCGACACTTGCCGCATCTTTCGCCACCGATGCCATAAACTCCGCCATGCCTCCCATGCCCGAATGGTTGGAAGAGGCTTTGGGCAGCATGACAGGCGGCACTCTTTGGGTGGATTTCCTGCTTGTCAGCATCATGGCGCCCTTCTTCGAGGAATGGCTGTGCCGTGGCATGGTGCTCCGCGGGCTGCTCGGCAAGGATATCAAACCGGTGTGGGCCATCATCATCTCCGCAGCCTTCTTCGCGGTGATACACGCAAATCCCTGGCAGGCGATACCGGCTTTCATACTCGGCTGCCTGTTCGGCTACGTTTATTACAGGACCGGCTCCCTCAAACTAACCATGTTGATGCATTTCACCAACAATACCGTGGCACTTGTGGCGACCAAGGTCTGGTCCGAATCCGAGACATGGTTCGACATAGTCGGGAAAATGTATTGGGCGTATTTCGTCCTGGCCCTGGTGGTACTGGCCCTGGTCATATTGGCTTTCAGGCGGATACCGCTCAAAACCCCACGGGGGAACTGCGATCCCGTCGAACCCTTGTTCGGGGCATGATAATCGCTCCGAAAGATTTCCACCGCGGTTTTTTGCATTTCAGAAAATTATTACTACCTTTGTAGTCCAATATCGCGGGGTAGAGCAGTTGGTAGCTCGTCGGGCTCATAACCCGGAGGTCGGAGGTTCAAGTCCTTCCCCCGCTAC
>CAJOQW010000064.1 GCA_905236955.1 uncultured Bacteroidales bacterium | reverse complement strand
TCGATTTCGTCCGTGATGTCCTTGAACTCACGGAAGTCCTTCGTGCTTACGGCTCCGTACTTGAAGTCCCTGTAAAGGTCGTAGTAGATCAGCCATTCATCTCCAGCCTTGACCCAGGTGGGACCTTCCGCCCATTCGGGGGTGAAAGGCTTGGAGTCGCCGGTCCAGGGACCGTTGGGAGTGGGACCGAAACTTACGTGGATATGGCTGTAGCCGGGTTTGCGGTTGTCCTTTACCGCCAGGACATAATCGCCTTCGCCGCGCTTCACGACGGCCCCGTCTATGGAGTTGTAGCCCGGGTCGTAGAAAAGCTTTGCGGGAGCGAAGGTCTCAAAATCCTTCGTGGTGGTATAATACATCCTCTGGCTGCCGTCGAAATGCCCGGGAATCGAGCTGGACCATGCGATGCTCCATTCGCCGGTGGTGTCTTCATAGAAGAGTTCGGGAGCCCAGACATTGTGTGTCTTAACGTCATAGTCCCTCATGAGCTCAATATGGCGCTCGGGAGTCCAGTTCATGAGGTCGGTCGAAGAAGAGTAGCCTATGCCATAATCTTCCCTCCAGCTGGAGGTCCATACAAGGCGGAAGACCCCGTCCGCACCCTGTTTCAGGGAAGGATCCCTCATTACCTTCTGGGTACCTACCTCGGGAGCGAGCCATACGCCCGGCACCCTCTTCCAGTGGCGGCCGTCGAAGCTGTAGATATAACGGAGACCTTCATCGGCCGGTTCGATGAAACCGGTACTCATGTGCACCTTGCGCACTTCGGGCTTGAGTGAACCATCCTTGCCGAATGCGAAAAGGTCGGAACGGTCCATCACCACGGCGGCCTCTTCTCCGCAGGAGGGATCCAGGGCGAACACATCCGTAAAGAATGCATAGACGGCGTTCCTCTTCGAGGGGCCCATATCGTGCCTTTCCTTTTCCAGATGAACGTTGGACACCTTGTCTTCGGCACCGTAGAACTTATATATCCTCTTTATGAAAGGATATTCCACCTTGGGCGTCTCGGAAGTCCAGTCGCCGCCGTCTGAAACTATCAGGACGGGCTTTGGGGCCGAGGTGGCCAGCATCTCCGGGGTCATGGTTCCCCCCGCGGCGGAGGTGGTGTGAAGGCCGCTCTCGCAGCCGCAGCCTCCATCGAAATGGGCGGACATACCCACCACGGGAGCTATTGCCGTAAAACGGTCGTCGACGGTGCTCATGAGGATCGAATGGTTGCCTCCTCCGGAAGCGCCGGTGATGCCCACCCTCGAAGCATCAACATCGGGGCGCGACAGCATGTATTCGAGGATCAGGGTTGTCCCCAGTGCCTGCATTACCTGCGCCACGGGAGTGTTGTGGGCTTCTTTCCCCACCTGGGCCTCACCCTCGCCCCATCCGTAGAGGTCGTAACTCACGCAGATGGCGCCCCTCGAAGCGAGGGTGCCCGTCATGAGCTGCTGCTCGCCACAGTAACGCCCGTCCCTGAAGTGTCCGTTGGGACAGAGGATCAGCGGGAAAGGACCTTCTCCGTAAGGGAAGTCGACCGTTCCGCACAGATAGAATCCGGGGATGGTCTCGAGATAGAAATTCACCGACTCGTAGGTGTCGTGACGGTTCCATATCGTGAATACCGGTTCGGCGCCCACGGCCTGTTCGAGGGCCTGGTCAAGACGGAGGACACGCCTTACATCGCGGCGGATTGAGTCTTTACGGACTTCCCACCCGCCCAGGTTGGAGTAAGCCTTGGCAAGTTTATCGGCCTTGGCCTTTCCTTCAAGGGGTTTACGCTTGGCTTGGAGCGCAGGTGACTGCACGGAGAGCAAGGCGGCAGTCGCGGCAATCAGGGCAAACAGTCTCATTGTCATTCTGGATCAGGGATTCATGCATCGGTCAGTAGAAGAGGGCGTCCAGGTTGTTCCCGGTGAAAGATGCCCCCAGGCCGGCGTCACGGGAGGCGGCGGAGTCTTCGGTGAATCCGAATATCACGCACTGCCCCATGGGCAGACGCAGCTCGTGCCTGCCGGGCGCAAAGGTATAGACATGGGTGTCAAGGGTGGGCATGCCTTCTATTGTGGCGGCATTGGAGATATTCACGTCGGCCTGGCCGTATTCATCGGCCGAGGCGTCGGTTTCCAGTTTGGGTGCGCGCGCGATGCGCCTGTCATCGGAGTTGAAATATCCCACTATCAGGTTTACCGCCTTGGCGTTGGTGAATGAAATGGTGTTGTTCACGGGAGCGCGGCCTTCCGAAGGTTTCAGCACTATGGCCTTCATTCCTGCGAGTTCAGGGGCTACCTCGAGGAGTACTCCTCCGTTCAGGTTTGCCGAGCCGTCGAAACTGGAAGTGGCCGGACCTGTCCTTCCGCCCACAGTTCCCGAAACGATGTCATTACCGGGAACCACCGGCACGAAATCGGCCGAAGCCGGGGCCTCCAGCACCACATCGGCCGGCCTGAGAGCCGCCGGGGCGGCGGCGGCCCCGGACGGATTGAGCAGGGAAGCGTAGTTGGCGACGAAGTTGTCCCTTTCCTGCTGGTAATGGACCAGCAGTTCGCGCCAGGTCTTGTTCTTTCCGTCCGCCCCGCTGACGGGGATGCGCCTCTGGCGGGTATGCATGCTGTTGGCGTAGTAATATGTGGAATCGGTGATGTCGGACAACCTGCGGAAATGGTCGAGGCTGCTCTCGAGCGGGGCGATGGCCTTTCCGAGATGTGAGATGTCGGAATCGTGGCCGTAAAGGAGTACCTCCTTGGCGGCGAGCACCTTGTCGTGCATGAAGGAGGCGAACTCGTAGTAGCAGTACATGTCGTTACGAAGGCGCTCGAATTCAGCCTTGTTCCGGGTAACGAAGGGTGCGGCGGCCTCGATCTCGGCTATCGCCTCCGAGCCGTGCAGGACGCATTGTTCGATTATGTCCAAAGGCAGTTCTCCGATATGGGGCTGGCCTTTCACCTCTTTCTCCACCCACTCCACGAGCTTTTCGCCCACGGGGCCGCAGCTCTCGTAGAAACCTGGGTAAATGGTGAATTTATAGGGAGTCACGAGTTCCGGCATGGTGAGCCCGAGGAGCAGGGTCTCCCGGTTGCCCTCGGTTATGCCGAAGCGGCGGATCAGTTTGGGAGCTATCTCGCCGGCCTCGTCATAGGCGTTCATTATGTGCTCAGCGACCGCCTTGCTGCAGCCATACTTGTCGGCCAGCTCGCCGGACCAATAATCGATCTCTTCGCCACGGTCGCGTCCGTCCTTCCAGGCGTAACGTCCCCATTCCTTATACCATATCCAGTCGCGGTCGATCTGCAGGAGGCGGCTGCCGTCGGACAGACGGTCAGCGGTATAGGGGAAGTCCCAGTAGGAAGCCTGCGGATAAAGATGGAGGGCATTGGCGCCGTGTACCTCGTGCATAGCCTTCACGGTCTTCTGCACGAAAAGCGGGGAACCCCAGCGGAAAGGCTCGAGGTTGGCCAGTATGTGCACATTCTCGATGTGGATGCTCCCGAGCGCGCTGAGGCCGCGGTGGATTTCCGCCCACGGGCCGCGGGGCTCATATGTGGTGAGCGACTCCCCGTTGTACTTGTGCATGGTGTACAGGTTCTTGTAAAGCGGCAGCGCCGCATCCATCACCATCTTGCAGTTTGTGTCGTGCGCACGCAGCAGCAGAGGGGGTTCATCGGTGCGTCCGAGCGCCTTGAGTCCGTCCTTCACCCCGGGAATGACCACCTTGGTGAACCACTCAACGTCGTCTTCCTGCGTAGCCATGGCCTCGCCCAGGCAGGCGAGCAGCCCCACGTTGGGATAATTCTCGATGAAGGCGGCTATGCTCTTGCGGGTATAATCGGCAATATAGTCGATGATGGGACGGTTGCGGTCCTGGGTCTTTATGCCGTAATGTTCGGCGAAAGGCTTGGATACTATGATGTTGTAGAACATCTGGATGACGAAGATGCCCCTCTTGTCAGCCTCGGTGGTGATGAAGGAGAACATGTCCTTGTTCTTCTCGAACGTGGCATCGTCCACCTCGACGGCAAAGGGATAATCCTTGAGTTTGACCAGGGAGGCGAAGGGGTGCCCGTTCCAGAGATAGACCGAGTTCATCCTGTTCTCCACCAGCATGTCCAGATAATCTATCCACATCTCCTTGTCGTAGAACCAGGGGAAGACATCCTCGGTGTAAGGATATTCGTACACGGTGCGTCCCGGCAGGTAATACGGCTTCTGAAGACCGATGCAGGTGCCGCGGAGCACCATTTCGGGAGCGTCGGTGAAGTTGTCGGGGAGGGACAGGGCCTTCTTCTCCCTGAGCCGGTCGATGATCTCCCGGCAGCCGTAAATGGTGCCGTTCCCGTCCACTCCAAGCACGAAACAGGTCTTGCCCGACGTGCGGATGTGGAAGCCTTCCTTTGCGATGCCTTCCGGCATGGTCACCTTATATGCGGAGAGTTTCTTCGCGAGCGAAGCGTCGTATTGTGCCACCACGATGGTGGTGCGGGAACGGGATATCGCCGCCGTCCTCGTAACGGTGTAACCGGCGTCGGCAAGGGCCTTCTCGAGTTGTTCCACACCGAAGCAGGCACGGTTCGACGACGGGGTCAGATTCACCAAGGCAACAGCCTTGTCGTTACCTGCCGCAAAGAGGGCGCAGGTCGCGATGAAAAGTGCCAGGATGGCTGTCAAAACTTTCTTCATGAATATTCTATCTTGATGTTTCCTGTAAATTCAACTTCACGGCGCCTGCCGCCGTCTGTATATACCAATGTGCCCTTTCCAGCAGGGGCTTCGACGCTGATGCTGCGCCCGTCCATGTGTACACGTATCTCCCCCTGGGGAGTGGGAACGGTGGAATCGAACCATTCCAGTCCGCCCAGCACGGGCTTCACTTCGAATTCCGAATAACCCGGGGCAGTCGGCCTGACTCCTGCGAAATATTTCCCGAGCAGATATACCGGGCTGGCGCCCCAGGCATGGCAGAGGCTCTTCCGGTAAGGCTTGGCATACATGGCCAGATGTTCACGGCCCTTCTCGGCGGGATTGTATTTCTCCCAGAAGGATGTCGCACCCTCCTTGAGCATGCCACCCCAGTATGACTTAATTTCCTCAAGTACGGTATTTTGCATGCCGAGGGCGCAGAGCGCTTCCAGCTCGTAGAAACGCATGTATGGGGTTGTAATGCCCATGATGCCGTCGTTGAGCAGCACCGAGTCGAGCACTTCCTTCTGCCTTTCCGGGGAGAGATAACCAAAAAATATGGCGAACATGTTGGCGTAGCGCGTTATCTGGGCACTCTGCCTGCCGTCCAAGATATTGTGGACGAAGGCCTTGCGGTCCGGATCCCAGAAGCGCTCCAGTTTTCCGCGTACGTCGGAGGCGAGTCGGCCGAAACGGCCGGCATCTTCCGGAATGCCGGCAATCTCCGCACATAAAGCCATGGTTTCCAGGCTCTTGGCAAAGAGCACCTGCTCGAAGCTGAGCTGTCCTTCCTTTGACATCTCGCCGTCCGCCCAGTCGATGAACACCCAGTCCCCGGTGCGCCCGCAGACGAGGCCGTCGGCGTCGGTGCGCCCGAGGATCCAGTCCATGAGGCTGCGCATCCTGGGATATATGGAAGACACGAACACCTTGTCCGCGGTGTACATGTAATAGTCGTAAATGCCAAGGAACCAGTAGAAACTGTAGTCCATTATGGTATTGATGTGGCTGGTGACGGGATCTTTCCCGCGAAGCAGCCAGGTGGTGCGTCTCACGCAGGCCTCGTCGAAGAAAAGATACCAGTTCATGAGGTAGCTCTGGTATGCATCCCCCGACCATGCCCAGCGGTCGCGCTTGATGCCGTCGATGAAAACTTCCCTTGTGGTGAGCTGAAGCGTGTATTCGCTGACGTCCCAAATCTTGTTGACAAGGGGATCGTCGCAGCGGAAGGTGCCCCGCGAAGTCTCGGGAAGATACTCATACATGGAACTTACACCTGTAAGCGCAATGTTGCCCGCTGTTTCCACAAAAATATACCGGAAGGCCTTGTCCCTTTCCATGGTGCGGGATCCTCCTTCCGGGTCTTCCCGGAACGTCACCTTGTCGAGGGTCTCGCACCATTCCCTGTCAAGGGCTTCCTCACGGCTTTCGCCGTAATAAACATCCACCTCCCCCGTACCCCGGAGACCTTCCAGGACGGCATATCCTATGGTCTCGCGGCCGAAATCGTACAGGTAGCCTCCCTGTACCGCCTCGCAGGTGACGGGCTGCATGGGTTTCACCGGAAGACGGTATTCCGACGGCCTGTCTTCCGCCTTGTCGAAATCCCATGAACCCGGCACCGAATAGACGGTGGCGGACTTGTCGCTCACTTTCCCGCTGGCATCTATCCATTCCAGGTCTTCGGGGGTGACCTTCCAGGAGGGTCCGGTCTTTATCGTGGGCCCGTTCACGAAAACAGCCGGAGGAGTCGCCTGGTTGTGCACTTTTATATTCAGGGCGTGGATGCCTGCCGGTATGGTGGCGCGGGAAGGCTGCCCGAAAAGGAAGGCCCCGTCCAACTTTACGTTGTACAGGCCCTCGACGCGTATTTCCACCTCTTCATCCTCCTTCAGATCCACCACGGTGCTGAACTCCACCGTGACGTAGTGGCTGTCGCTTTTCCAGAAAGGAGGAAAGAACGTACCCCTTTCGGTGCGACGGTTGTTCACCTTGTTCCCGAGCCATATCTCATAGTCGCCCGGATACCAAATCCAAGTAGCTTTCCCCATAGCTTATGCGTCTTCCCCGTAACGTTCTTTCGTTATCTGGTCCAGGGTTTTCCCACGGGTGTCGGGGGCGAAGACCGTACCTATTATCAG
>CAJOQW010000063.1 GCA_905236955.1 uncultured Bacteroidales bacterium | reverse complement strand
GGGAGTCGTGCCTCTCGGTGCCCACGATGGCAAGACCTCCGGCAGCCTTCACCTCCGGCGAAAGCTTGATGTCGGTACCGCGGCCCGCCATGTTGGTGGCAATGGTGACGGTGCTGCTCTGGCCAGCCTGGGCCACGATCTCGGCCTCGCGGGCGTGCTCCTTGGCATTGAGGACATTATGCTTGATGCCCCTCATGCGCAGCATGCGGCTCAGAAGTTCGGAAGTCTCCACATCGGTTGTACCAACGAGGACCGGACGGCCCGCATCGCGAAGTTCGACTATGCGGTTTATAACGGCAGTATATTTGGCCTTCTTGGTCTTGTAGATGATATCGTCCTGGTCGTCGCGGACCACGGGGCGGTTGGTGGGTATAACCATTACGTCGAGCTTGTAGATGCTCCAGAATTCACCCGCCTCGGTCTCGGCGGTACCGGTCATGCCCGAAAGCTTGTGGTACATGCGGAAATAGTTCTGGAGGGTGATGGTGGCGAAGGTCTGGGTGGCGGCCTCCACCTTGACATTCTCCTTGGCCTCGATGGCCTGATGCAGACCGTCGCTCCATCGGCGTCCTTCCATGACGCGGCCGGTCTGCTCGTCGACGATCTTTATCTGGCCTTCGACGATGATGTAGTCGATATCCTTCTCGAACTGGGTATATGCCTTGAGGAGTTGGTTGACCGTGTGGATACGCTCGCTCTTCAGGGAGAATTCCTCCATGAGGGCATCCTTCGCACGCTGCTTTTCCTCGAGGGTCATGCCGTTGTGCTCGATGGTGGCTATCTGGCTGCCCACATCGGGGATGACGAAGAAGTTCTCGTCCCCTACGCTGCCCGCAAGGACCTCGTTGCCCTTGTCGGTCATGTCGACCGAATTGAGATGCTCGTTGATGACGAAATACAGGGGGTCGGTGATGACCGGCATCTCCTTCTCGTTGTCCTGGATATAATAGTTCTCCGTCTTCTGGAGTATGACCTTCATTCCCGGTTCGCTGAGGAACTTGATGAGGGGCTGATACTTGGGAAGGCCCTTATGGGCGCGGAGGAGGAGTTTCCCGCCTTCCGCCTCGTCCCCTTCGGCAATCTTCTTCTTGGCTTCGTTGAGCACCTGGTTGACGAGGGTGCGCTGCGCCTGGTAGAGTTTCTCCACATAAGGACGGTACTCCATGTACTGGGCGTCCGACTCGGTCTTGGAAGTGGGGCCCGAGATGATGAGGGGCGTACGGGCGTCGTCGATGAGGACGGAGTCCACCTCGTCCACGATGGCGAAATGATGTTTGCGCTGGACCAGGTCCTCGCCGGAGATGGCCATGTTGTCGCGGAGGTAGTCGAAACCGAACTCGTTGTTGGTACCGAAGGTGATGTCGCAGTCGTACGCTTTCTTGCGGGCGCGGGAATTGGGTTCGTGCTTGTCGATGCAGTCGACGCTGAGCCCGTGGAACATATACAGCGGGCCCATCCCCTCGGAGTCGCGCTTGCTCAGATAGTCGTTGACGGTAACCATATGCACGCCCTTGCCTGCCAGGGCATTGAGGAATACGGGCAGGGTCGCCACGAGGGTCTTGCCTTCACCGGTGGCCATTTCCGCTATCTTCCCCTGATGGAGGGCGATGCCGCCGATAAGCTGCACGTCGTAATGGACCATGTCCCATTTGATCTCGTTGCCTCCGGCCACCCAGTGGTTGTGCCAGATGGCCTTGTCGCCCTCTATGGTGACGAAGTCATGATTTATGCTGAGCTCGCGGTCGAAGTCGTTGGCCGAAACGGTGACGTCCCCTTCATATAGACGCCTGGCGGTGGACTTGACGATGGCGAAAGCCTCGGGGAGGATTTCCTCCAGGGCCTTTTCTATGGCGTCGTCCTCGTCCTTTACGAGTTTGTCGCTTTCGGTGGCAAGAGCCTCCTTCTGGTCGATGGGGATGTCCTTGTCGAGTTCGAGCTTGATTTCCGCCATGCGGTCTTCGAAGGGTTTCTCGACTTCGGACATATGGCTGCGAAGGGCGGCCGAACGCTCGCGGAGACCGTCGTTTGACAGTTTGTCAATCTCTGCGTATTTCTTGAGTATCTTGTCCAGCATGGGCTTGACCGCACGGTAGTCGCGGTCTGCCTTCGAGCCGAATATTTTTCTAAGAAAGTTGTTGGCTGGCATTTATGGATGTCTTATACTACTAATAAATAAAGTCTGCAAATTTAGCGAAATATTGTCTATTACAAAAATTTTGCCTATGTTTGCAGACGCAACCGCAGGATTAGCACATCGGTAGTGCATAGGCTTCCCAAGCCTAGGAGGAGGGTTCGACTCCCTTATCCTGCTCTCTTTAGGGCCACGGCACTGTTCCGTGGCCTTTTCCATACCCCCGGAATCATTTAAATTTCACTTTTACTCCCTTTTCTGTCGATTCCGCTTCATAGTTTTGCCTAAAAAAGGCCATGAAAGCGAAATCGATCATCATCCCGTTGCTGACTGCGGTTTCATTGTCAGCGTGCGACCTCGTCGTCCAGGGCCCGGAAAAGGGCTCGCTCACCATCTGTTTCAGGGATCCGTCCATTACCAAAGGGGCCGACATCCCGGACACCAACGACTTCATACTCAGCATTGCAGATGCCGGGGGCGGACTCCTCTACAAGGGAAGCTACGGAGCGGGGCCCGAAAAACTGGAAGTCGCCCCCGGATCCTATGCCGTGAGGGTCGTGTCACGGGAATTCGAAGAACCCCTTTTCGACGCGCCCCAGTACGGGGACGAGCAGATAGTTCTGGTCGAGAGCGGTAAAACCACCGCCGTGCACCTTTTTTGTTCGCAGATGAATGCCGGTGTAAGGCTGAAGGTCGGGGAAACATTCGCCGTCAACTATCCTGGCGGGACCCTTTACATGCGCAGTCCTTCCGGCCCCCTGGTATATACCTACGGGGAAATGCGCACCGGATATTTCAAGCCCGGCCCGATCTGGCTCGAACTCAGTTGCGACGGCGAGACAAGGACCCTTTTCAGCCGCGAACTCGAAGCCGGAGGGATCCTTACCATGAAACTCAATTCGGGCTATTCCGTGCTGGAAGAGAGCGGGGTCGCCGCCCGATACGGGGAAGGCATCACCATGGAACTGGACACGGCAAGGAACTGGACATACGGGGAATACACCGACTCAGGAAGCGGAGGCACCCCCGGAAGCGGCATGTCGGAAGCCTACAGCGTCGGGCAGGCAAGGGCGATGGCGGCTGAAAGTCCCGGAGACGTCTGGGTGTACGGCTATATAGTCGGCGGCGATTGCACGTCATCCTCCTGTTCTTTCTCGGCCCCGTTCAAATCCGCCACCAACATGGTGATAGCGGCGAAATCCTCCGGGACCGACAAGGAGTCCTGCCTTTCGGTGCAATTGCAGAAGGGGGACATAAGGGATGCGCTCAATCTTGTGGACAATCCTTCGAACCTTGGGAGACAGGTTTTCCTCAAAGGGGACCTCGTCCCGAAATACTACGGGATACCCGGTATCCAGAATCTCACCGGGTACAGGCTGGAATAAGGCTGGGAAAGAATTCACGGGGCTACGCATCACTGCGAAGGCCCCGCTACTTAACCTAAACTTAAACTATGAAAAACTTCGATGGCGAATATAAAAATATTCCGGTTAATTATCACTATCTTTGTGGCAATTAACACTCTTTTTATGAAAAATTCTGCACTTTTAGCCATAATTACCGTCATGGCGATTTCCTTATCGGCCTGCAATAAATACGAAAAGGTCGCAGGGGACCCGATGCACAGCAAGATCTGCACCCTCGACAACGGCCTGAAGATATACATGACCGTCAACAAGGAGGAGCCTCGCATCCAGACATATATCGCCGTCCGTTCCGGCGGCAAGAACGACCCCCGCGAAACCACCGGACTTGCCCATTACTTCGAGCACCTGATGTTCAAGGGCAGCGAACTTTCCGGCACTCAGGATTATGCCGCCGAGAAACCCATGCTCGACGAAATCGAAAGGATGTTCGAGCAGTACCGCACCATGACCGACCCGGAGGAGCGCCTCTCCTTCTACCGCAAGATCGACTCGGTCAGCTACGAAGCATCGAAGTTCGCCATCCCCAACGAGTATGACAAGCTCATGAGCATGATAGGCTCGCGGGGCTCCAACGCATGGACCAGCCAGGACGAGACCGTCTTCACCGAGGACATCCCCTCCAACCAGATCGACAACTGGGCGAAGATCGAGGCCGACCGTTTCCGCCACAACGTCATAAGGGGCTTCCACACCGAACTTGAGGCTGTGTACGAAGAGAAGAACATGTCTCTCACCTCGGACACCGAAAAGCTCTTCGAGGCCCTTCAGGCGGGGCTTTTCCAGAAGCATCCCTATGGTCTCCAGACCGTGCTCGGCACCCAGGAACAGCTCAAGAACCCTTCCATCACCAACATAAAGGAATACTACAAGACCTACTACGTACCCAACAACATAGCTATCTGCGTTTCCGGCGACTTCAACCCCGACGAGATGGTTGCCACGATCAAGAAGTATTTCGGGGACTGGAAGCCGAATCCATCCATACCCGAGCTCACCTATGAGCCCGAAGACCCCATCACGACCCCCAAAGTCAAGGAGGTCTTCGGCCAGGAGGCGGAGATGGCCGCCCTCGGCTGGCGTCTTCCCGGCGCGAGGGACCTCGCCACCACGGCTGTCGCCGATATCGCCTCTTCCATCCTCAGCAACGGCAGGGCCGGTCTGATAGATATCGATATCAACCAGCAGCAGAAGGCCCTCATGATGGAGGCAGGCAACAACACCCAGCCAGACTACAGCATGTTCCTGGCCATGGGAATGCCCAAGCAGGGCCAGACGCTCGAAGAGATCCGCGACCTCGCACTCGCTGAAATAGCCCGCCTCTCTGACGGAGATTTCGATGAAAGTCTCATCGAGAGCACGGTCAACAACATCAAGCTGGGCAAGATGCGCCAGCTGGAAAGCAACCGTGTAAGAGCCAACCTGTTCGTAGACGCATTCATAAGCGGCATCCCCTGGAAGGACGCATGCAGGGACATAGAAAGGTACGAGGCGGTGAAAAAGGAAGACATCGTGGCTTTCGCCAAGGAATACCTCTCTCCGGAGTCTTGCGTGATAGTTTACAAGCGCCAGGGCGAGGATACCGGCATCCAGAAGATGGTGGCCCCTGCAATCACTCCTATCGAGACCAACCGCGACAAGAGCAGTGCTTTCCTGACGGAAATCCAGAATTCTTCAGTCAAGCCCATCGAACCCGTGTTCGTCGATTTCTCGAAAGACATGTCTGAATTCAGACTCGGACAGGGCGTCAACGTCCTTTATAAGAAGAACGAACTCAACGACATAGCTTCCGTACAGTTCGTATTTAACCGCGGGCTGTGCGAAGACCCTGCCCTCGACGTGGCGGTTGATTACATTCAGTACCTTGGGATACCCGGCATGAGCGCCGCCGAGATCGGAGCCAGATTCTATGCGCTCGCATGCAGTTTCAACGCCGGTGTCGACGATCACACCACCACTTTCTCAGTCTCCGGACTCAGCGAAAATGTGCCCGAAGCGGTGAAACTAATGGAATCTCTCATCTTCTCCGCAATTGCCGACGAGGCGGTTCTGGAAGGGCTCAAAGCCGACCTTCTCAAGAACCGCAGCGATGCCAAGAACAGCCAGGATGCATGCTTCAGCGAACTCCTCAACTATCTCATCCAGGGTCCGGATTATATAAGGCAGCGTACCCTTACCGATGCCGCACTCAAGGGGCTGGAGGCCGAAGGGCTGCTGGAGAAGATACGCGACCTTTACGGAAAGGGGCATGAAATCCTTTATTTCGGCCCGGAAAGCGCCGAGGAGGCGAAAGCCATGCTTGCAGACTGCCATAAGACCGGCAGCAACCCCGAGGTCCTTCCCGAGAATTATTCTGCAGCAAGGCTGACACCGGAGAAAGAGGTACTGCTCGTGCCCTACAAGGCCAACAATTTCTACTATATGCAGTTCTCGAACCGCGGAGAGAAATTCGACCGGACTTCAACTCCGGCCATGAACCTGTTCAACGAATACTTCGGCGGCGGGATGAACAGCCTGGTCTTCCAGGAAATGAGGGAATCGCGCGGCCTCGCATACAGTGCAAACGCACGGATATCCGCGCCCGCATACCCTGACGGCGACTACTCATTCAATGCTTTCATCGCATCCCAGAACGACAAGTTGCAGAAAGCTGTGGAGACATTCGACATGATTATCAATGACATGCCTGAAGCCGAACAGAATTTCACCATTGCCAGGGACGGCATCCTCTCACGCATGCGCACCCAGCGCACCCGCGGCATTTCGGTCCTGTATTCCTACAGGAACTGCAGGCGCATGGGACTGTCGGAGCCCCAGGACAAGGAAGTTTTCGAAAAGATCCAGTCGCTCACCCTCGCGGACGTCAAGTCCTACCAGGAAAAATGGATCAAAGACAGGCCCTATATCTACGGAATACTCGGGGACCCTGCCGATCTCAACATAAGTTTCCTGAAGACACTCGGGCCTGTCAAGCTCGTTTCCACCGAAGAAATCTTCGGATATTAGTCTATTACAGTCACGCGCACCGCGTCGTGACCGGTTTTGTAAAAGCCGGTCGCGGCGCTGTATCCGTGAAGATGGCATCTTCCTGCCGAAATGGCCGTAAGGGTGGCGGTGTCCCCTTCCTTCGGGCTGACCACCGCTATGCTTTCGTCGGAAGTGTTCCATGTCACGTCGCCGCCGGATTCGTTGGCGCCCACACTCACGGTTATGCTCTCCCCCACTTTCAATATAGGATAATTGGGCAGGATGTAGAAATAGGGTTCGGCATAGACGGAAAGGAGTGATGTCAACTGGATTTCTCCGCCCACAAGCGCCCCGATACTGCTCTGTCCGTACTTAAGTCCTTTCACGTTCGCAGTACACCCGTCTGCGGAGAGTGACGCCACAGTGGTGTTCGACGAGGACCACGAGCAGGTGGTTTCCGAGATGCGGTTGCCCCAGGAGTCGTAGATAACGTAACCTGCATTATCCCCTACCGAGATGTTCCTCGACCTGGGATAAATATATATCCCTGATTCGGACAGGTTCTTTACCGAAACCGTACAAACCACACTCACACCACCGGCAGAAGCGGTAATCGTAGCGGTACCTTTTGCGTATGCGTGGACCGTTCCGTCCGGATCGACACCTGCCACCGAAGCATTGTCGGAAGACCAGGTGACGGAGGCGCCGGTATTGTTCCTCACCACGGTCAGCACTTTCGTCGCCCCCACCGATATATTCAAGGTGCCGGGACTTATGAGCAACTTGGCGGCATCGGGGATGAGAGGCCGGATACTTGTACCCATATATCTGTAAGTCAAGCTATTGGATACGTTATAAAGCAGTTTTGCATATAGGGCGGAACTGCTATAGCTCTGGTACAATATTCCGGCCCGGTCCGAGTTGCCTGCAGTTGAAGTCCAGAACATGCAGCACTTTATCGATGAAAGGAAGCTGCAGCCGGCTCCGGGGAAGAATATGGAATTGCCGT
>CAJOQW010000062.1 GCA_905236955.1 uncultured Bacteroidales bacterium | reverse complement strand
GATAGCCATCCACGAGGGCGGATTCCTGGGGAAAGGCCCGGGACAGAGCACCCAGCGCTACGTGGTCCCCGATATCTCGGAAGACTACATGTACTCCTTCATCATAGAGGAATACGGCATATTCGGAGGCATCGTCGTACTGATGCTCTACCTGAGCCTGCTCGCGAGGGGCTCGCTCATCGTCCGCAACTGCGGAGGCGAACTCTTCCCGAAACTGGCGGTCGCAGGGCTGACGATGCTGATAGTGCTGCAGGCTTTCCTCCACATGTTCGTAAACTGCGAGATAGGTCCCATGACGGGACAGACCCTTCCCCTCATCAGTCACGGGGCCTCGGCCTTCCTGTGCTTCTGCATAGCATTCGGCATCATCCTGTCGATCTCGCGCTATGCCTCGCGCAGGATCAAGCGGGAGCAGCAGCAGGAGGCTCCGCTTGTGGAAAGGGAGGAAATCAAACAAGACCTCGACATCCTCGATGAATTCGAGAGCGGAAAAGACATGGAATCTTTAATGGACCAGGAAGATGGAATATAGGAAACTAAGAGTGATCATAAGCGGCGGCGGCACCGGCGGGCACATTTTCCCCGCGATCTCGATCGCGAACAAGTTGAAGGAACTCAATCCCGGGACTGAAATCCTGTTCGTGGGAGCGGAAGGCAAGATGGAGATGGAGAAAGTGCCGGCGGCAGGTTACAAGATTGTCGGCCTGCCGATAGTGGGCCTCCAGCGCCACCTCAACATGAGGAACCTGTGCAACGACGTGCTGGTCCCCTTCAAATGGATAGCCAGCCTTATCAAGGCCGGGAGGGTGATCGACTCGTTCAAGCCCGAGGTCGCCGTGGGTGTGGGCGGATATGCCAGCGCCCCGCTGCTCCGCAGGGCCACGGCCAGGAAAATCCCGTCCCTGATCCAGGAACAGAACGGGTTCGCCGGGCTCACCAACAAGATGCTCGGAGACAAGGTGGACTGCATCTGCGTCGCATACGAGGGTATGGAAAGGTTCTTCCCGGCGGAAAAGATCGTCTTTACGGGGAATCCCATCCGCTCGGAAATCCACCCCTACACCGAAAAGGACCGCACGGAAGCCATCGGGTTCTACGGCCTGGATCCCGCAAAGAAACACATCTTCATCGTCGGGGGCAGCCTCGGCAGCGCGACCCTCAACGCCTCGATGAAGAAATGGATAAGCGAAGGATGTCCGGGCGGAGAAGGAGTGGAAGTGCTCTGGCAGTGCGGGCGCTACTACAAGAAGGGCATAGATGAATTCATGTCGGGCCGTGATGTCCCGGGCGTGCACTACACCGATTTCATAGCCAGGATGGACCTCGCGTACGCCATGGCGGACGTGGTCGTCTCCCGCAGCGGGGCATCCTCCGTCTCGGAGATATGCGCAGCCGGCAAGGCTGCCGTGTTCGTCCCCTCCCCCAACGTGGCCGAAGACCACCAGACACATAATGCCATGGCCCTCGTGAACAAGGACGCAGCACTCCTGGTCAAGGATGCGGAAGCCCCCGTAAAACTACTCTCCACGGCCCTGGCACTGGTCCATGACCCGGAAAGGACAGCCACCCTTGAAGCCAACGTCAGGCCGCTGGCGCGCCTGGATGCCGCCCAGGCCATAGCCGATGAAATCTACAAGCTCGCAAGACAATGAAGTACGGACACATATATTTCCTTGGCATTGGAGGCATAGGGATGAGCGCCATTGCGCGCTACTACTCCTTCAAGGGCCTGAAAGTGTCGGGATACGACCGGACCCCTTCCCCCCTCACGCATGCGCTGGAGGAGGAAGGCATAGACGTTCACTATGAAGACGACCCGTCCAGGATTCCTCCGGATGTGGACGACACCCTTGTCGTTTACACTCCGGCCATCCCGGAAGACCTGGCCGAATACCGCCATGTCCTCAGCCACGGTTACCGTGTGATCAAGCGCAGCCGCATGCTCGGGGAAATCACCCGCGGGCAGACCTGTCTGGCGGTGGCGGGGACCCATGGAAAGACAACCACCTCCACGCTGGTTGCGCACATCCTCACCGAAAGCGGCGAAGGGTGCAGCGCTTTCCTCGGCGGCATTTCCAAGAACTACGGCACCAACATGCTAGTCAGCCATACTCCGGTGGTGGTGGCCGAAGCCGACGAGTTCGACCGCAGTTTCCTGCAGCTCAATCCCGCCATCGCGGCAATAACCGCCATGGATGCAGACCACCTTGACATATACGGGGACCTGGAGCATTATCAGCAGGCATTCCGCGATTTTGCAGCACAGGTATCCGGCGTGCTCATCCTCAAATACGGGCTTCCCGTCTCGAAGGATTGCACCCCGGCAAAAGTCTATTCCTACCATCTCGACGCCCCGCAGGCCGACTTCCATGCCGAGAACATGCGCATCGACGGGCTCGGGCACTATACCTACGATCTCCGCTTCCCGGGAGGGCTCCTCACGGACATCCGTGTGGGCACGCTGGGGTGGGTGAACGTGGAAAACAGCATAGCCGCCGCGGCCATCTGCCTCTGCCATGGGGTGGACGGGCAGAAACTGCGGCATGCGATAGGCACTTTCGAAGGGGCTCAGCGCCGGCTCGACGAGCAGGTGAACACCCCGTCGCTGACCTACATCGACGATTATGCCCATCACCCGAACGAACTTTCCAGCGCCATCTCCTCGATAAGGGGGATGTTCCCTGCAAGGAAAATCACGGCTGTTTTCCAGCCCCACCTCTACAGCCGCACCCGCGACTTCGCGCCGGAATTCGCCGAAGCCCTGGGCGCTGTGGACAAGTTGATCCTGCTGGACATCTATCCCGCGCGCGAAGAACCCATACCCGGAGTGACTTCCGAACTCATTTTCAAGGACATACACGCTCCTGAAAAAGTCCTCCTCAAAAAGGAGGAACTCTTGGACTACCTCATGAAAGAACCCCTCGACGTGCTGGTCACCTTCGGCGCCGGCAATATAGACCGCTTCGTCGAACCCATAAAGGATATGCTCCTGAAAAGATGAAGAAAGGCCTGAAGATACTCCTGGCATGCACGGCAGTCCTGCTGTTTGCAGCCGTCCTCGCCCTGATCCATGGCAGTTCGGCCGCGGACAGGCACCTCGTGACCTGCAGCGGGCTCGACATCCAACTGCCCCCTGAAGGGCATTTCGTAACCGAAAGCGACATAGAGGAGTATCTCAAGGATTATTACGGATCGTATATAGGCGAACGTATAGACAGCGTGAACCTCGCCAGGGTGGAAGCCGCCCTGGATTCCCGAAGCGCCATCCGCAAGGCCGAGGCATGGACCACCAAGGACGGAATTCTCCACGTGAGCATCACCCAAAGGAAGCCGGTGGTGAGGCTCCAGAAAGACGGGATCGGACTCTATGCCGACGACAGGGGTTTCCTGTTCCCGCTGCAAAGCTCCTATTCCCCCATGGTGCCGATAGTTGACGGAGCCCTGCCCCTCAACATAGGGAAGGGCTATAAAGGGGAGGCTGCCAGCGAGGCCGAAAAGACCTGGCTGTCTGGCCTGCTCGACCTGCTCGCCTACATGAAGCGGAGCAAGGTGTGGGACGAAAACATATCCCAGATAACAGTGCAGCCTGGAGGAGACCTTGTGATGTACCCAAGGCAGGGAAGGGAGCGCTTCATCTTCGGTTCCACCGGGGATGCCGAAGGCAAGTTCTCGAGGATAGAAGATTATTACAAATACATCAGGCCCGCAAGGGACTCGGCATATTATGCAAGCGTGAACGTAAAATATGAAGGCCAGATAATCTGCAGACAAAAATAAATCACAACAATATGAAAGACAGATACATAGCGACAGTCGACCTGGGCACTGGGAAATTAGCCCTGTCGGTTGCGAAAATTACCGGAGAGGACGTACAGATCCTCTACTACAAGGAGGAGCCCTCGGACGGCGTGCGCTACGGACGCATATTCAATCCCGTACGCGCCGCGGCGCCCCTCAAACATGCCTTGTCCGCTGCAGAAGAGGAGCTGGGCCTCAAGATCCATCAGGTGGTCATAGGGCTTCCCCGCTTCGGGGTTCGCCAGGAAACGGCCAGCGCCTCGACCCAGAGGAGCGAGCCGGACAGCTGCATCACCCAGGAAGAGATAGACAGCGTGAAGAACATGGCCCTGGACACTTATCCCCTCGAAGACTCCGACCGCGAGAAGATGTACGGGGCGGTAGCCCAGTCGTTCTCGACCGAGGACGCCCTCAACTACAGCGAGGAGGATGTTGTGGGAATGCCGTCAGCCAGCCTGGAGGGCAACTTCAAGGTGTTCGTCGGGGCCAAGAAAGCGGTGAGCAACATAGACATCATGCTCAACAACGCCGGTGTCACCGAGGCCTGCAAGTATTTCCTCCCCAGTTCCACCGCGGACGCGGTCCTGACCGGCGAGGAGAAGGAGAACGGGGTGGCCCTCATAGAAATGGGCGCGGGCGTGACTTCCGTCACCATCTACCAGGACAACATACTCCGGTATTACTATG
>CAJOQW010000061.1 GCA_905236955.1 uncultured Bacteroidales bacterium | reverse complement strand
GGAACTCAACAAGCAGATAACCTGGAAGCCCGAGTCCACCGGTACCGGACGTTTCGGCCAGTGGCTGGAGAACATCCAGGACTGGAACCTTTCCCGCAGCCGTTTCTGGGGTACGCCCCTTCCCATCTGGCGCACCGAAGACGGCAGGGAAGAGATATGCATAGGCACCGCACGCGAACTCTACCAGGAGTGCGAGAAGGCCGTTGCCGCTGGCATCATGTCTTCCAACCCGCTCAAGGACAAGGGGTTCGATCCGGATGACATGAGTGTGGAAAACTACGACAAGATAGACCTCCACAGGCCATATGTCGACGAAATATTCCTGGTCTCCCCGTCCGGGAAGAAGATGACCAGGGAAAGCGACCTCATAGACGTCTGGTTCGATTCAGGATCCATGCCGTACGCCCAGACAGGGCTCCGCGGGCTCGGCACTCCGGATTTCGGTGCCACCGCCGACTTCATCGCGGAAGGCGTCGACCAGACCAGGGGCTGGTTCTATACCCTCCATGCTATCCATACCATGGTAAGCGGCACTCCCGCCTTCAAGAGGGTCATCTCCAACGGTCTCGTGCTCGACAAGGACGGAAACAAGATGAGCAAGCGTCTCGGAAATGCGGTCGATCCTTTCTACGAACTCGACAAGTACGGCGCCGACGCACTCCGCTGGTATATGCTTACCAATGCCCAGCCGTGGGACAACCTCCGTTTCGACGAACTCGGTGTGGACGAGGTGCGCCGCAAATTCTTCGGCACCCTTTACAACACGTATTCGTTCTTCGCCCTTTACGCCAATATCGACGGGTTCGATCCCTCTGCCGCGCAGGTTCCCGTGTCGGAAAGGCCCGAAATCGACCGCTGGATCATCTCACTCGAAAACTCACTCATCCGCGACGTCCGCGCCGCATATGATGATTATGACATCACAGCCGCAGGCCGTCTGATACAGGATTTTGTCTGCGACCATCTCTCCAACTGGTACGTCCGCCTCAACCGCAAACGTTTCTGGGGAGGCGGCCTCACCCAGGACAAGCTCGCCGCATACCAGACCCTCTACGGGGTGCTCGGGACCGTCGCCCTTCTCGCGGCCCCCATCGCTCCCTTCTATACCGACCAGCTCTGGCGCGACCTCGTACCCGGTGCGGACTGCGTCCACTACGAGTCCATGCCGGAATGCAACCGCAGCCTGGTTGACAAGGGCCTCGAAGAGCGTATGGCGCTCGCCCAGAAAGCGACGTCACTCGTACTCGCCCTTCGCCGCAAAGTGAACATCAAGGTGCGTCAGCCCCTCGGCAAGATGCTCATTCCCGTGCTCTCGGAAAATCTCCGCGACCAGCTCGAGCAGGTAAAGAATCTCATCCTCACCGAGGTCAACGTTAAGGAAGCCGAGTTCATAACCGACACCACCGGGATCATCACCAAGAAGATCAAACCCAACTTCCGCAGCCTCGGAAAGAAATACGGCCCCCGCATGAAGGAGATAGCCGCGGCTTTCGCCGGTATGGACCAGGCATACATAACCGCGGTGGAAAGGGCAGGGGAGTATACCTTGGAACTCGCAGGCGGACCGGTTGCGCTTGTCCCGGAAGACTATGAAATCTCTTCCGAGGACATGCCGGGATGGCTCGTCGCTTCCGAGGGCCAGCTCACAATCGCGCTGGACGTGGAAGTCACCGAAGACCTTCGCAACGAAGGTACCGCCCGCGAACTTATCAACCGCATCCAGAATATCCGCAAGGACAGCGGGTTCGACGTAACCGACAAGGTGGACGTAGTGGTGATAGCACGGGGCGGAGACGCCGCTGAAATATCTGCTTCCCTGGGCAAATTCGGGGAATACATAGCTTCACAGACACTCGCCCGTACGCTCACTCTCGCCCAAGAGGGAGAAGGCTCCGAAGTGGAGTGGAACGAAGGTTTCATCAGGATAAAAGTAACACGATAAACATAATACCTACAAGAATATGGCACAAGAAACCGTTAAAACACGCTATTCCGACGAAGAACTGGCAGAATTCCGGGTCATCATCGAAGGCATGCTCGCAAAGGCCAGGGCCGAATATAACACACTGAGCCAGGTCGTTATGCACGGTGGCAACAACGACATCGAAGACACTTCACCGTCCTTCAAGACAGTCGAGGACGACGGTGCCAACCAGCTCACCAAGGAAGAGGCCAGCCAGCTTGCGCAGCGTCAATACAAGTTCATCAAGAACCTCGAAGCCGCGCTCGTGCGTATCGAGAACAAGACTTACGGCATCTGCCGTGTCACCGGAAAACTGATACCCAAGGAACGTCTCCGCCTGGTTCCGCACGCCACCCTTACCGTAGAGGCAAAGGAAATGCTTGCGAAGCAGGGCAAGAATTGATCCATGAAACTTTCGAGAGGTACCCGGCTGATCATTCTCGGGGTGTTGCTGGTGGTCGTCGACCAGGTCATCAAGGTCCTGGTCAAGACAAACATGACCTTGGGGCAGCAGATCCCGGTAATAGGTCAATGGTTCCGCCTGTGTTTCATCGAGAACGAGGGAATGGCATTCGGCATGAAGTTCGGGGGTGCTGTCGGGAAGTTCATACTCAGCCTCTTCCGCATCTGCCTGTGCGGAGCGCTCATCTGGTGGATATCATCGCTTGACAAGAAGGGGAAGGCTTCCACGGGAGTGCTCGTGGGGCTTACGCTCATAACCGCCGGAGCTTTCGGGAACATAATCGACAGCCTTTTCTACGGCCTGATATGGGATTATGCCCCGTTTATGTTCGGCAAAGTGGTGGACATGTTCTATTTCCCCATCATACGCAGCGGTGAAAGGGTGATATTCTTCAGTCCGGTATTCAATTTTGCCGACAGTTGCGTGACGGTAGGAGCTTTTTACCTGGTGCTGTTCCAGTGGAAATTCTTCGCGAAGGAAGAGAAAAGATAACTCACTCCCACATTGAACCAGGCGCGGTGCAGATTGATGGAATCGGCCCCCGACCTGTCCAGAAGACCATAGTAGCATCCAGCTTCCAGCCGGATGCTCTTTTTTATGTCTAAGCCGAAGCCTGCGCCAGCCAGGATGTCCCATCTGCCATAACTGTCGGCATGGCTTCCGGCAGAGAAATAACTCATGCCGTTGGAGCCGGTAGAGCCCAGGCCGTCTTCCCATTTGGCGTAGGCCCTGGAATCTATGCAGCAGTCCAGTGCCATACCTCCGTGCGCGAAGATTCCAAGGGAAGGGGAGAACTTGTATGAGTACACGGCCGACACCGGCAGGGTGATGTAGCTTTCAGTCATGGCCACGTCGTCCAGGGACGGAGCTGATGCGAGGGGATTGCGGTGCAGGCTGAGGAACGTGGCTGCGCTGCTGCCTATGCAGCTGACATACAGCCCGGTACCCAGGGAGATGCTTTTTGTGAGCGGGTGTTTGTAGCCGGCACCTGCGTAAAATCCGTTGGCGAAGGCATATCCCGGCGAGTCTATGTTGAACTGGGCGGAACATATATAGCCGGCCCCAAGGCTTGGGGTCTGTGCCGATGCGGCTGCGGCGGCAAGCAGCAAGGCTGATATGGCGGATACCAATCTTTTCATAATGACAGTGCCAAATTTACTCAAAAACACCGACTGCACAAAAAAAACGGAGCCAATTTCTTGGCTCCGTAGAATAAAAGACCTACTTCTAGAAGAGGAAGGAAACACCCAGATGCCAGCCGGCACGGTGAAGGACGGTATTGTCGGAGCTGTCGCGGTCGAGGATGCCGTAGTTGTATCCGGCATTCACGCGGATCATATTGGAGATGTCAACTCCGACGCCGCCGCCGATGAGGACGTCGAACGGGGTGTAGGTAGAGCCGTTGGCCTTGAGGTTGTCATGGTCGCTGGTTCCGCCCCAACCTGCTATCTGGCCGCTTGTTGTGGTCTTGGATGACAGGCAGTACTGGAGACTGGGACCGCCATAGACGAAGAGCCTGAGGGCTCCCGGAACAAGGGTAAGGCCGTAGTTGAGGTTGACGGGGAGGGTGAGATAGTGTTCCTTCTCGGTGATTTCGCTGCTGGCGTTGATACCCCAAATGCTAACTGAATTGGCATCTTTACTGGTAAGGTTGCTGTAATACAGGCCGGGGCTGAGGGTGAGGCCCGGAGCGAGGGAGTAGTTGTATCCGATTCCAGCATAAAAGCCTTGAGCGTTGGCTTTGACGTTGCCCTGGGTCTTGGTGGAGTTGAGATAGCCGCCGCCGACAGATACCTGGGCGATTGCGCTTCCCGCTGCTACAGCGAGGATTGCAAGGGTTGTGATGAATTTTTTCATAACGTTTGTATTATAATGCAAAAAGTGTACAAAAATTAAAAGGAGCTAAACAAAATGGAAATGCAGCCTCCACCAGCAATAAGCGGCTGCGGCCAGAAGGAGTATGATGAATATGGTCCAGAAGATGCGGCGCCTCCTTGCCTTCCTGGCTTTTGCATCTACGGCGGTGAGTTTTGGGAACTTCGCCAGCGATGTGAGGGTGCGGCCGAATTTGACGCTTACATACGAAGCGGCATTCACGGCCCAGCCGTTGGCATTCAGTATGGGACCGAGGTCGCGGTGGCGGAGATGTATCCATGTAAGGATCACCGACGGGGCCGATATGACGATCATGATGGCCACGATTATGAGAACCACTTTCCATGGTCCGATATTGGCAGCTCCCTTGAATATCTGTACCAGGGCGTCGAGCAGGAAGCCCAGGGCCATGCCTATGGCTGCGAAGATCCCTGCGAACTTGGCGATGTCGAAACTGGACTTGGCCGGAGCTGCGCCCTGAGCGGTTGCACCTTCGGCCTTGGCTGTCATGTCCGCGAAGCCCTGGTCGTTTTTCTCGGAGGTCTTTTTGCTGAACCTTTCGCTTATCCATTTGCCGAACTTGCGGTAGGGGGCCCAGAATGCCTGCCTGATGCTGATGGGGTTGTCGATGATCTGGGTGACCGTGGCGTCGTACACTTCACCTGCGCGGTCGTAGAAAATGGCATTCTTGCCCACCCTGAGGCCGCGAGTCTCGCCATCCGTGACTACGGCGGCGATATTGAAGTTCTTGCTGGTGGTCTTCGACCGGCACGCGAGATAAAGTATGTACATCCAGCTGAGGCCGGCCATGTCGGTTTGCTTTCCCATGTCGTCCACCTTGACGCAGAGGTCGCAGCGGCGCTGGTCTATATAGAGCTCCCCGGCCTGGAAGATGGCTTTGTCCGTGCCGGAGTAGAAGTCTTTGAATGTGACGTAGTTGTTTAGGAAGGAATAGAAGTCGCGGTACAGGTGGAGAACCTTGTCCACCTTCTCGATCGAGAGAGCTTCTTCCTCGAGGGCCTTGTCGGATGCCACGAGTGAGAGGAGTTCTTCCTTCCTGGCGTCTTTCAGTACAGCATTGACGGCATCGTCACCCAGACTCTCGACTTCCGAGCCCTTCTTGTCCGAAAGCCAAGCGCAGTATGGCGCGAATTTGCCGGCTGCGGCATTCCATTCCGCTTCGGTGACGGCGTCCTTGCCTTCGAAATCCTTGATGAGGGCGGTCACCGCTGCCATCTGTCCCCTCCATGCGGGGTTTATGCCGTCTTTGAGGGGGAGCTTTCCGTCAGCGTTCGGGCGGGCGAGGGGATAATTGGCTATCTCACTCTCGCTTACTGCCAGGTCCTGTTCGCTTATGGCCTTGATCTTCTCTACATCCACATCGACGGCTGCGCTTGCATCGGGGTTGAAGTTGATGAGCTTGCAGCGCATGAAGAAGTCGGCCACCTTGGCCTTGACGGCCTCCACTGCGGCGAGTGCGTCCGCGGTGGCATCCCCATACGGGAAAGTTTCGGTGGTGACGGAGGACTTCCAGGCCGAATATGCCTCGCAGGCGGCGTAGAACGCCTCGATCTGCTCCGCCGTGATGCCTGTTTCCCCGGTGCGGTCGGGAGCTCCGCCACTGATTGTGACGATGGTCTTGATCAGGTCTTTAAGCTCTTGCGAGGGGGTGGATATTTCCGTGATGACCCCGTCGCCGTTGAAGGCTGAGCCGGCGAAGATCCTGGCGTTGTCGGCGGTATCTTCCAAGCAGATGCTGTCTTTCTCCAGCTTGAGGTTCTCCAGAATCTGGCGGGCCGATTTCTGGAGGGTTGCCCCTTCGGGATTGTCGGTGTTGAAATCAGAAAGCGGAAGTTCTGAAGGCCCTTTGAGGAGGTCGTCCGGGTTGCGGAGCAGGCCGGTTATCCATTTCGCGGCTTCGATGACTTCGTCAACGTGGATGATGCCGTCGCCGTTTGAGTCGATGACTTTCAGGGTGGTCTGGTCGAATTCAAGATCCTTGACCGGGTTGCTCAGCACGGTCCACATCTTGCGGTCGAGTTCGCCGAGCCTGGCGATGTCTTCCCCGCTTTGGATGTCAACGCGGGCCGCACCGCCCACGGAGGCGAATTTCCATTTGTAGTTGTCCTTATCCATATTTCAGAGTATAATTTCTCAAAGTTAGCAAAAAAAACGTATCTTTACGCAAAATAACACTGGACATACAATCATGAAAAAATTCATCTTCCTGCTGGTTTCCGCAGAGCTTTTCATCCCGTCGCTGCTCACCGCCCAGCCCAAACCCATCGATTATTCCCCGAGTGCGACCTACCTGTTCGCCCAGAAGGATACCTGCAATCTCTATATGGATGTCTATGAGCCCGCCCAGGGCAGTGAAACCACGTTCGAGGGCAAGGCCAAACCCACCATCCTGTGGTTGTTCGGCGGGGGGTTCGTCGGAGGGGAGCGTTCCAACCCGAAATACCTGTCATGGTTCAAACTCATGAACGACAACGGCTACCGCATCATAACAGCCGACTATCGTCCGGCCCTAAAGGGAAAGCAGATGGGGTTCGGCCTTTTCTCGCTCATCCCTACCGCCAAGGCTACCATCGAAGCCTGTTGCGAGGTGGGCGTGCAGGATTGCTTCGACGCGGTCAACTATATCGTCGAGAACAAGGATGCCCTAGGGGTCGATCCTGCCAATATCGTCCTTTCCGGCTCTTCAGCCGGAGCCATGATAGCCGTGACGGCCGAGTGGGAAATCGCCAACGCCATGCCGAATGCCAGGGTGCTTCCTTCCGGTTTCAATTTCGCCGGCATCATGTCCTTCTCCGGCGCCATAATGTCCAACCAGGGCAAACCGACCTGGAAGACGGCTCCTTGCCAGCAACTCCTTTTCCACGGTACGGAAGACGCCACGGTCAAGTACACCAAGATCCAGGTAGGCAACCTGGGCATCTTCGGTTCCGACGCCATCGTTTCCCAGCTCAAGAGGCAGGATTATCCCTATGTGATAGTCCGGATAGACGG
>CAJOQW010000060.1 GCA_905236955.1 uncultured Bacteroidales bacterium | reverse complement strand
GCCGCCAGGACCAGTAAGAAATAAATCCTTTTCATTACTGCAAAGATAGGAAAAATCGCTATCTTTGTATTTATATGCCAAAGATTTCTGACTTCGCGGCCGTGTTGCCGCAATCTGCAATCCGCATGCTCACTCCTTATGCTGACAGGGCGGAAGCCGAAGGCATAAAAGTCTACCATCTCAACATTGGAGCTCCGGACATCAAGTCCCCGGAAAGCGCGGTTGCGGCCGTACACGGTTTCCGCTTCGACCATCTGCCATATTCCAATTCGGCGGGCACGGCGGAACTGCGCCGCGACCTGGTGGAGAAATACTATCGGAAAATAGGCATCGACATCACCATCGATGACATACTCGTCACCGTAGCCGGGTCCGAGGCCATAATGATGATGTTCCAGTGCATCTGCAATGAAGGCGACGAAGTACTTGTATTCGAGCCGTTCTACTGCAACTACAACGCAATCGCCAAGGTCAACCGCGTAAGGCTTATCGGCATCCACACCGACATCCACGACGACTTCGCCCTGCCCGACCCGTCGATCATAGAAAGATACATCACCCCCCGTACCAAGGCGATACTCATCTGCAATCCTTCCAACCCCACCGGCACCCTGTATTCCAGGGACAAGGTCCTCTCGATCGCGGAGATCTGCCGCAAGCACGACCTCTACCTGATAGCGGACGAAGTTTACAGGGAATTCTGCTATACCGACGCCCCGCATTTCAGTATCATGCAGATCCCGGATTTCAGCGAGAACGCCATCATGCTTGACTCCGCATCGAAGCGATACAACCTCTGCGGGGCCCGGATCGGCGTCCTGGTATCCCGCAACAAGGAAGTCATCCGTCTTGCCACCAAACTCGCCCAGGCGAGGCTCTGTCCGCCCGTGCTGGGCCAGGTGGCCCTTTCAGGAGCACTTGATGCCGGTCCTGATTATTTTTCCGCCACCCGAAAAGAATACATCGCCCGCCGTGACTATACAATAGCGGCCCTGAACGACATTCCCGGAGTTTATTCCCCTCTCCCCTACGGAGCGTTCTATACTATCGCGGAGCTCCCGGTAAGGGATGCCGGCGATTTCTGCAAATGGCTCCTCACAGATTTCCGTCCGGGAGGGGAAACCGTCATGCTCACCCCTGCGGAGGCTTTCTACAGCACTCCCGGCATAGGTCTAAATCAGGTACGCATAGCATATGTGCTTGAAGTCCCCGAATTGAAAAAGGCGATGGGCATACTCAGGCACGCCCTTGATACATACAACAAAATGCAATAAAAAGTCACCATGAAAAAGATTCTTTCCATTTGCGCCATGGGGCTTCTCTGTTCTGGCGTTTTCGCCCAGACCAACCAGATCAAGTTCCCCGACTACCAGTTCACCACCATCAAGGCGAATCCCATTACAAGCGTGAAGAACCAGAACAGGAGCGGCACCTGCTGGGCCTTCTCCACCATAGGTTTCCTCGAGTCCGAGGCTATCCGCCTCTGCAACATCAAGGACACCCTCAAGTATCCCGACTTCTCGGACATGTTCATCGTAAAGCACTCATATTCAGACAGGGCGGACAAATACATCCGTCTGGACGGCAACCTCACTTTCGGTGCCGGCAGCGAGGCCGATGACGTGCTTGACGTGATACGCGACTACGGCCTGGTTCCAGAGAGCGCTTTTACTGGACTCAACTACGGAACCACCCTCCCCGAACAGAGCGAACTGGACGCTGTCCTCAAGGCCTATGTCGGTGCCGTAGCCAAAAACCCCAACCGCAGCAAACTCACCACCGCATGGAAGAAGGGCTTCGACGGCATCCTCGACGCCTATATGGGCGAGATTCCCGAAAAGTTCACCGTGAACGGCCGCGAATATACCCCGCAGAGTTACCGCGACGCCATGAAGATCAAACCTGACGATTACATCACCTTCACTTCCTACACCCATCATCCCTTCTACACCGAATTCGCCATAGAGGTTTGCGACAACTGGCGCTGGGACAAGGCCTGGAACCTGCCCATCGACGAACTCATGAACCTTCTCGACTCCGCCATCAACAATGGTTACACCGCGGCATGGGGCGCGGACGTCTCCGAGCCCGGCTTCACCCGCAACGGCCTTGCCATCCTGGTGGATGTCGAAGCCACCGCTGCCGCCGGTTCCGACCAGGAGCACTGGGTAGGCAAGGACGATGAAGTGAAGACCGTGCCCGCACCCAAGGAGAAGGTGGCCACCCAGGAATCCCGTCAGGAAGGATTCGACAACAAGACCATCACCGACGACCACGGCATGCAGATCTTCGGCATCGCCCGCGACCAGTTCGGAAACAAGTACTATATGGTCAAGAACTCTTGGGGCGACTCCGGCAAATATCACGGAATATGGTATGCCACAGAGGCCTACGTCCGCAACCAAACCCTTGACATCGTACTCCACAAAAGCGCAGTCACAAAGGACGTCAAGTCAAAGATAGGTCTCAAGTAGTGAAAGTGCGCGGGAACATACCCAATGCGATAACCTCCCTCAACCTCCTCTGCGGGGTTGTGGGAGTTGTTTTCGCATTGTCAGGCAGGCCGGATATCGCATTTTACCTGATGCTCGCCGCCGCCGTATGTGATTTCTGCGACGGGTTCGCAGCCCGTCTCCTGCACGCTTACTCCCCTGTCGGCAAGGAACTGGACTCGCTTGCCGACATGGTAAGCTTCGGAGTGCTCCCGTCAGTTATGCTCCATGATTTGATGCATTCCGCGGGCAACGCCCTATGGCTTTCCATGATCCCTTTGCTGCTGGCGGTTTCCAGCGGCCTGAGGCTGGCCAAGTTCAACGTGGACGAGCGCCAGCACACTTCTTTCCTGGGGCTTCCCACCCCGGCATGCGCGATGGCCTGCGGCTCCATCGCCGCATTCTGCCATTTCAAGCCGCTCTCCCCTTTCACCGCACTCTGCGCCGGCGTCTGGTTCATCCCGGCGGTCACGCTAGTCCTTTGTATCCTCCTGGTCTGCGAACTCCCAATGTTCTCATTCAAGTCGGGCTCCGAATGCAGCAACATCGAGGGCATGAAGAGGACAGCCTTTTTCTGCATCGCGGTCTCGGTCATCGTAATCGTTGCCGTCCTGGGCTTCAATTGGACGATGGCCGTCCTGGGCACCATCACCGCATATATCCTCGAAAATCTCATCTTTGCGGCCTTCCGCGTACGGGGGTAAATCTTCCTTTCAGTTTTAAGGCCTGCAGATTCCTTAAAATCTCTGTTTTCTTTCCTTACCCCCTTGCCGGGGTGGAATTTGCTTTGCACCTTTGTCTCAGGAAGACAGCGGCACAGGGGCCTGCGCCCATTTTATTTCCCATCATCTTTCCGAGCCATGCCCCGTGCCCTTTAACAATACTGTATCACATGAGACTTATCCTGGATGTCAAGATCGGAGAGGACGGCAGAGTGTCCTTCAAAACCGGCTACAATCCCCTGAAGGGAATGAACCTCTACCAGCGCGTTTTCGTGGCGCTGATGTTCGAGCCACAGATCAGCGCAGTCCGCAGGACCCTGACTGCAGTCCGTCTGCTGGGCCTTGCCGATGTTTGTGCAAGCGACAACCCGGCGCTGTGCATGCGCATGTTCGAGAAAAACGCCGAAAGGCTCGATGGCGTCATGCAGCGCTTCAAGCGCTCTCTGGGAGGCAACCTCAACTTCAATGCGGGGGCATGATGGAAAAGACCGTCCTGAAAGTATTTGAAGATAACTCCGGCCGGCTGTACTTCTCTTCCGACCTGCCTCAGAGTCTTGACGGAGAGGAAGAGGACCGCCTGACTGCCATCTTGTCCGACGCCGTCCGGCACGGTTTGGAAGACGAAAAGAAGGTTGCGGTCGTTACCGCCGTCCGCCAGCTCGCCTTCGGGGCTATATTGTGCGCGAGTGACCTCGAACGGGCAATGAAGGATTTCCGCTTCCATGTAAAAGCAAATAAAAAGGCCCCCCGGATAGGGAGGCCATGAGGGTAGGAAGAACCCCTGTCTTACTTGAGTTCAGCAAGATACTTGATGGTGCGCACCATCTGGGAAGTATAGGAGTTCTCGTTGTCGTACCAGGAGACGACCTGTACCTGATAGCAACCGTCGGCGATCTTGGAGACCATGGTCTGGGTAGCGTCGAAGAGCGAACCGAACTTCATTCCGATAACATCGGAGCTGACGATCTGGTCTTCGGTGTATCCGAACGACTCGTTGGCGGCGGCCTTCATGGCGGCGTTGATGCCTTCGACGGTAACGTCCTTGCCGGCAACTACGGCCACGAGGATGGTGGTGGAGCCGGTAGGAGTGGGAACGCGCTGGGCGCTTCCGATGAGCTTGCCGTTGAGTTCGGGAATCACGAGACCGATGGCCTTGGCGGCGCCGGTGGAGTTGGGAACGATGTTGCAGGCACCTGCGCGGCTGCGGCGGAGGTCACCCTTGCGCTGCGGGCCGTCGAGGATCATCTGGTCGCCGGTGTAGGCGTGGATGGTGCTCATGATACCGCTCTGGATGGGAGCGTACTTGTTGAGGGCGTCCGCCATGGGAGCGAGGCAGTTGGTGGTGCAGGAAGCAGCGGAGATGATGGTGTCTTCCGGAGTAAGGGTCTTGTGGTTGGTGTTGTAAACGATGGTCGGGAGGTCATTGCCAGCGGGGGCGGAGATGACGACCTTGCGGGCACCTGCCTGGATATGGGCGGAAGCCTTTGCCTTGGAGGTATAGAAACCGGTGCACTCGAGAACGACGTCAACATTCAGTTCGCCCCAGGGGAGCTCTGCTGCATTGGGTTTTGCATAGATGGTTATCTCCTTGCCGTCCACGATGATGGAACCGGGGGTGACAACGGTCTTGCCGTCTTCCGCGAGTACAGCGTCCTTGTAGTCTACAGTGTGTTTGCCTTCGCCGAACTTGCCTGCGAAACCACCCTGGGCGGTGTCGTATTTGAGAAGATGGGCGAGCATTTTGGGACTTGTGAGGTCATTGATGGCAACTACTTCATAACCATCAGCCTCGAACATCTGGCGGAAAGCCAGACGACCGATACGGCCAAAACCGTTGATAGCAATTTTATTCATATTAAACTAACAAAAATGTAAGACTATTTCAAGCATTTGCCTTTTTGGCGGTGCAAATTTAGGAAAATTTTGACTGAAAATCAATATCTTTGCAAAAATTATAAGATGAAGATACTGATTACCAACGACGATGGATACAAGGCGAAAGGCATTCACAGCCTGGTGGAGATACTGCGGCCATACGGCGACCTGACGGTCGTGGCCCCTAAATACCACCAGAGCGGGATGTCCATGGCAGTTAATCTCGGTTATAAGCCGATGGCTGTCAAGAAATTGAGCGAGGAACCAGGGGAACGCTGGTACTATATGGACGCCACTCCGTCATCCTGCGTCAAATACGGCATCGACAACATCTACTTCCCGGAAAAGCCGGACATAGTCTTCAGCGGAATCAACCACGGACTCAATGCGGCCATGTGTTCCCCGTATTCCGGGACCATGGGCGCTGCAAAGGAAGCCGCGCTGGGCAGGATCCCATCCATCGCCGTGTCGCTTGACACTTTCAGGAAAGATGCGGACTTCGGCGCGATCGAAAAGATTCTCCCATCCATCATAAACCGCCTGATGGACAATATGGCAAGGCGTTTCGGAATGTTCTACAATATCAATTTCCCCGACATTCCGGCCGAGGAGATCAAAGGCATACGGGTCTGTCATCTGGGCAGGATGCACTGGGAAAGGGAATTCATGCCTTTCGACCCCGGCTTCTTCGAGAAAACCGGCGTAAGGCCCCTGGAGGACATGGGAGTGACCTGGATGCCAGAGCCGGAGCCGGGCGAAGAGGTGTTCGCCATGGTAGGCGACATGGTCAACGACCACGACACCCCCGCCGACTCCGACCAGCTCCTTCTCAAGGAAGGGTACATCACCATCACTCCCGAGAACCTGGACGACACGGACATCGCCGAGAAGGACAGGCTTCGCAGCCTCTGCTTCGATATCGACTTCTGACATGAAATACTATCTGATAGCGGGCGAAGCCTCCGGCGACCTGCATGGCAGCAACCTCATGAAAGGTCTCCTCGAAGAAGACCCCGGAGCCGAATTCCGTTTCTGGGGAGGCGCCATGATGGAAGCGGTCGGCGGAGTGAAAGTCCGGGACTACAAGGACACGGCCGTCATGGGTTTCAGCGACGTCGTGCGGAAACTGGGCCGCATAAGCCGGAACCTGAAGGACTGCAAGGGCGATATCCTTGCCTGGAAGCCCGATGTCGTAATACCCGTCGATTATCCGGGCTTCAACATGAAGATAGCGGAGTTCTGCCACAATCAAGGCATCAAGGTATTCTACTACATCGCCCCCAAGACCTGGGCTTCGCGCGAAAGGCGCAACCGGAAACTGAAGGCCTGGGTGGACAGGCTCTTCATCGTCTTCCCCTTCGAAATACCTTACTTCACCGCAAAAGGCATCCCTTTCATCTATAAAGGCAATCCCCTGCTGGACGCTGTTGACGGGCATGTCTTCAAAAGGCCTGTCGAGGGGAAATACATAGCCATCCTGCCCGGTTCCCGCAAGGCGGAGATATCCCACACCATGCCCAATGCCATGAAGATGGCGGATTCCCTCCACTCGATGCCAGGATACTCTGATTACCTGTTCCTTGTCGCAGGGGCGCCGTCACGTTCTGCGGATGATTATTCCCGCTATCTCGAAGGCCGGCCCTATGTGAAGATCCTCTTCAACCGTACTTACGATATACTGGGATACGCCGAAGCAGCCCTGGTGAACTCGGGCACGGCTTCACTCGAAGCAGCTCTCACGGGCACACCGCAGGTGGTTTGCTGGAGCACGCAGCTGATTACCGCCGTACTGGCGAAATATGTCCTTAGGGTGCTCGACCACGTAAAGTACATCTCGCTTGGGAACCTTATCCTGGACAGGATGGCATTCCGCGAACTCATACAGTTCGACTTCACCCCGGAATCCGTCACATCCGAAATCCGCCGTCTGGTGGAAGATATGGAATACAGGAAACGGATGAAGGCCGATTATGCCGACATCCGCAGTATGCTCGGGAACTCAGGAGCCTCGAGGGCCGTCGCCAGGGCTATGAAAGAGGAACTGTGCAAATAAGGTCAATATTGCCTTGGTCCGAATATGGCGGTACCTATCCTCACTTCCGTACTTCCATGAAGGATGGCTATGCGCCAATCTTCCGACATCCCGATGGAAAGCTGCGTAAAGTCGCGCAGCCGGGGGAAACGTTCCCTGCATGTGTCAAACAGGGTCTTTATGCGTGCGAAATCTTCCCCTATCCTTTGCTCGTCATCGGTATGCGACGCCATTCCCATCAATCCGCAGAAAGTCACGTAAGGATAAGTATTCTCCCCTTCAAGAAGGTCCAGGACTTCTTCGGGAGCAAAGCCCTGCTTGGTATCTTCGACTCCTATATGAACCTCGAGCAGGACGTTGATCACTTTGTTCTTGCGTTCCCCCCAGGCATTGACCGCCTCCAGCAGACGTATTGAATCGATACTCTCCACAATATACGCATAAGGCAGCACCAACTTAAGTTTGTTGGTCTGGAGATGACCGATGAAATGCCACTCCACATCCTGGGGCATCTGCACTGCCTTGAATGCGAATTCCTGCGGACGGTTCTCCCCGAAGCAGCGCTGCCCCATGGCATAAGCCTCAAGGAGCTCACCCAGCGGATGGAATTTGGAAACTGCCACCAGCTTTACCCCTGATGGCAGTTCCGAAAGGATATTCTCTAAATTGTCGGATATCATTATCGGCGACGGTTTTGCTGGCGCATCTGCTGCTCCTGCAGTTTCTGGGCTTCCTCCAGCCTCTGCTGCCACTTGCTCTTTGGCATGGGCTTGCCCTCGCTCGCCCTCACCTTCTCGAGTATCTTGTCCGGATGGACGAAGAACTTCTTGATGATGAAGATCTCCACCATGCTGATAAGCTGCGAGATAAGATAATAGTAAGAGAGTGCGCTGGAAAGGTTGTTGCAGATGAAGAACATCATGATGGGCATCATCCACACGCTCATGAACTGCATGCTCTTGGCGCTGGGATCGCTGGATGCGGCCTGATTGTTCATCATCAGTTTGCTGTACGCCCACATGGTTATGGCCATGAGGAGGGCGAAGAGGGAAAGATGGTCGCCCAGGAGCGGGACCCTGGTCCCGAAGTCGATTATGCTGTCGGGAGCTGACAGGTCGTTAGCCCACAGGAAGGATTGCTGCCTCAGTTCGATCGAAGCCGGGAAGAAGCGGAACATAGCCCATAGGATAGGGAAGGTAAGCAATGTAGGCAGGCATCCGCCCATGGGGCTCACCCCGGCCCTCTTGTAGAGGTTCATTGTTGCCTGCTGCTTTTTCATTGCGTCTTCTTCCCTGGGATAGCGTTCGTTGATCTTGGCCATCTCCGGCTGGAGGGCCTGCATCTTTGCGGAAGAGGCGTAGCTCTTGTACGTGAAAGGCAGCACGACGATCTTGATGATGAGGGTCATCAGTAGGATGATGATGCCGTAATTGCGGAAGAAGCGGCTGAGCCAGTCGAAAAGAGGGATTATGACGAACTTGGTGAACCAGCCAACCAGGGAACCTCCCAGTGGAATGATCTTCTCGTATTTCCTGTCATAACCCTTAAGGGTCTTGAAATGGCTCGGGCCCATATAGAACTCGAACGGGAATTCCACGTTGGAACCCGGGGTGAACTCCTGGCGCATGAGGGCGCTGCAGGCCATCAGGTCGCCGCTCGGGTCGTCCTGGTTAATGAAGTTGATACTGAAGTTCCCGCTCTGGAACCCGTTCTTGCTGCGCATTATGGCACTGAAGAACTGCTGCTGGAAAGCGAACCACTCCACGCTGGAGGCAACGTTCTTGGAGGCGCTCCTGCCGCGGCCGAGTTCGACCGGTTTCTTGTCACCCGGCTGATAGAAGTCGAGTTTGGAATACTGGGTTTCGTTACGGTAGCTCTTCTCCATCCTTGGAACCGTAACATGCCAGTCGATGTCGACAGCATAAACGTTACGCGGGATGACATTGTCAAGTCCCCTGAAACTCAGCACATTGTCCACCATATACTCGCCGGGGCGGAGAGCGTAACGCTGTTCTATGCAGCCTCCGCCGGTGAAGGGAAGACGGAACACCACGCTGGTATCGGTCTTTTCGGCGATATGGAAATTGAAGTCCTTGGTCTGTATATACTCCCCGGTATAGATGCTGAAGGAATACTCGCTCCCGCCCGGCTCGAAGATGTACAGGTCGGTGGAGTCGTGCCTGAAATAATCCTTCACCTTGACGCTGTAGGGCTGTGCGCCCTTGCTCGTCAGCTCAAGCACTATCTTGTCGTTCTCCAGGGTGACGACGGAGCCCTCCCCGCCGTGAAGCGCATTGAGGGTGCTGTCCTTGTAGATGGTACCGGGTGCCGCCGCTTCCCGGAAGGCTTCTTCCACTGGTACCGCACCCTGCGCAGGAGCATTGGCAGCCGCGATGGAGTCGGCTATATGCTTCTGTACGAATGCGATTGAATCCTGCTTTGCCTGCAACTCGGCATATTTTCGGGACTGCCTGTTCTGATAGAATGTGAAACCAAAAAGAATTACGGCGATTAGTATGAACCCTATTACAGAATTTTTGTCCATAAATAATGTGTCATTCATTCCCTTCTTCCGCCTTGCGGATCTGTTCCTTGAGAGCTGCGAGCTCTTCCTTCGACTTTTCTATCTTCTTCTTCATCTGCTTGATGATGTCCTCGGACTTGCTGGAAGATGAGAAGAAACCGATATTGTTCTCGTACGTCTCGATCTCCTGCTGAAGGGCATTGTACTTGCGGATGAGCTGGTCCTTCGCACTGAGGGGCCTTTCGGCCTGGCGGGACGGTCCGCGTCCTCCGCGCTGTTCGCGCCAATCGGGGAACTTGTCCCTCATTGCGTCGCCAAATGCCGCGTTGACGGCGTCCTTCTCCTTGAAGGGGACGAAACCGGCAGCCTGCCAGTCGGAGGCGAACTTGCGTGCAGCCTCGGCATTGGCGGCGTTGTCGTCGGAGGGAGTGAAGTCCTTGATATCCTCTATGATCTGCTTCTTGGCCTTGAGGTTCGCATAGTAATTGCTTCCTCCGGCGCCGGCATTCTTGTCGCGTGCGTCGAAAAACTCGTCGCAAGCCGCACGGAACCTTGTCCATAGGGCTTCACTCTTCTTGCGCGATACGGTGCCGATCTCCTTCCACTGCTTCTGAAGGTCTATGAAGGCCTCGGTGGTCTTCTTCCAATCGGTACTGGTCTTGAGAGCCTCGGCCTGCTGGATGAGTTCTTCCTTCTTCTGGAGATTCTCGTCCATCTCGCCCTTGAAAGCGTTGTAAAACTCCCTCTTCTTCGCGAAGAAGGTGTCGCAACCGGCGCGGAAGCGCTCATATATCCTCTGGTTCTCCTTCTTGGTGGCGAAGCCTATCTTGCGCCATTTGGCCTGTATGTCGAGGATCTCCTTGCTGGCGGCACTCCATTCTCCGCTGGTGCGGATGTCCCTGGCGACGATTTCCTCTATCTGCTCGCAAAGGGCGGTCTTGGCCGTGAGATTCTCCTTCTGCTGGCCCTTAAGCTCCTCGAAATGGCCCTGATACCTCTTGTTTATGACCGCGGTGGCAGCCTGGAAACGGGCCCAGATGCTTTCGCGGAACTCCTTTGCTACGGGACCGAATTCCTTCCACTGCTCATGAAGCTTCTGGAGTTCGTTGAAGGCCGCCACGATGTTCTCGTTTTCGGCAAGCTTCTCGGCAGCCTCGCAGAACTTCTCCTTCGCCTCCAGGTTCTTCTGGAAGTCGAGGTCGCGGAGTTCGTGGCTGATCTTCACCTTGTCGTAGAAGCGCTCCACGTTGAACTGGTAATTGTTGTTGAGGTCGCGGAAGTCGGATGCAGGAACGGGACCCACCTCCCTCCAGCGGTCCTGCAGGGCGCGGAACGAGGGGAACAGTGCGCTGACGTCCTCCTGGCTGTCCACCAGGACCTTCAGTTCTTCAACTATCGCCTTCTTCCTTTCAAGGTTCTCGCCCTTCTGGGCATCCTGCACCTTGTTGTATTCGGCGCGCTGGCGCTTGTAATCGGCATAGAGGGCCTTGAAGTTCTCTTCGACCGCATTAAGGCTGTCGTCGACCATGCTCCCGGCCTTGCTGCGGACTTCTCCGAGCGTGCGGTAGAATGCGGATTTTATACTTTCGGCCTCCTTGCTGCGGGACATGCGGTCCGCGCTGTCCATCAGCCCTTTGAAAATATCGCTCAATTCGGCTATGCTCTTGCCCACCAGGCCGGCCGCGTCTATCCTTCCGCCATCGCGGGGAGCCTCTTCAATGGGCTCCTCCGGTGCGGATTCCTGCCCATCCCCGACGGGGGCGGGTTCTTCGACGGGGGCTCCTGCAGCCGCCGGCTCCACTTCGGGTGCGGGCGACTCCAATATTTCGGGTGCTGCGGAATTTTCCGGTTCCTGGGTTTCTGGGGAGACGGGAATATCTACTTCCTGCTGCTCAGATGCTTTGATTTCTTCGCTCATATTGCGGTAATATTTAACTAATTATAACCTACAAATATAGTATTTTTTATTTAATTTTGCTGAAAATCAAAATATATGCGGATAGACATCATCACTGTCGTCCCGGAATTGCTTGAAAGCCCGCTCAGCCATTCCATAGTAGGACGCGCCATCAAGAAGGGTCTGGTCGAAATCAACATACACAATCTCCGCGAATACGGGCTGGGCCCCAGAAGGAACGTCGACGACTATTCCTATGGCGGGG
>CAJOQW010000059.1 GCA_905236955.1 uncultured Bacteroidales bacterium | reverse complement strand
TGGTGCCGGAAGATAGTGGAACTGTACGGCGCAGACGTGCGGATTCTCCTCCACGGCACCTCCATGGGCGGGGCTGCCGTTGACATGATGGCTTCGAGGGAAGACCTTCCCGCCCAGGTGAAGGGCGTGGTGAGCGACTGCGCCTTCGACGATGTTCGTGAAGTGGTGTACGCAAAGGTGCCCAAATTCCGTTTCGTCGCAAAGCTCACCCTTGTCCTCATGCGCTTCTGGGCCCGTATCCTCACAGGGGCCGACCTCTTCAAGGCGGCTCCCTTGCAGACCATATCCGGGGCACGGGTGCCCGTCCTGTTCATACATGGCACAGCCGACACCCTGGTTCCATGCGCCATGTCGAAGAGCCTGCATGGGGCATGCCCCCATTCCGCAGGGCTTTACCTGGTGGAAGGGGCCCCGCACGCCGGTTCCTGGCAAACAGACCCTGAAGGTTATTCCGCCGTTTTCTTGGAGTTCGCCGGCGATGTGCTGGGGTGATATTGTAATTTTTTGCTAACTTTCGCAGAATGATCTGTACCGTAATACAAAGGAAGGGCGCAGAAGAAATCCTCCGCCTGCTCGACGACCCCTGGATAGAACTGGCGGAGATCCGTCTGGACCTCTGCGACCTTTCAGACAGTGAGATGGAGGACATATTTTCCAATACCGACACCCCGCTCGTGGCCACATGCCGCATCGGGGCCCTGCCGGAAGAGGAGTGCGAGCGCCGGCTATCCCTGGCGATACGTAACGGCGCGCGTTATGCCGACCTTGAACTCGAAGCCAGCGCCGGCTTCAGCAAGCGCTTCCGCGACCTGTGCCACGAATACGGCACGGAGGTCATCCGTTCTTTCCACGATTTCGGGGGCACGCCCCAGCCCGAGTTCCTTCAGCAGGTCAAGGCCCGTTGCTTCCGCTACGGGGCGGACATAGCCAAGATAGTCACGACGGCCACCAACCCGCAAGACTGCGCCGCCGTCCTTTCGCTCTACGAAGAAGGCGGGCAAGATGGAGGGCTCATCGCCTTCGCAATGGGGGCCGAAGGCAGCGGAACCCGTCTGGAATGCCTAAAGCGGGGGGCTCCCTTCACATACGCGTCGCTGGAAAGCGGTCTGGAAACAGCTTCAGGACAGATCACATTCGAAGAGATGCACCGCAGGATATATGGGGATTTCCGCGGCTTCTGGCGTGTGGGAGACTTGCAGATGCCGGCTTCGAAGAGTTTCGCCCAGAGGGCCATAATCTGCGCGGCCCTTGCCGAAGGCCGCAGCCACCTGCGCCATTATTCCCCTTGCGAAGACAGCGAATCGGCCATACTCGTGGCCCAGGCCCTCGGGGCCGGGATACGCCGTGACGGCACTACCCTCGCCATCGACGGCACCGGTGCCGCCCATACCGGCCTGGACGTATTGCATACGGGCGAGTCGGGCCTTCTCACAAGACTGTGCGTACCCCTTATGGCCGTCCTTAACGACCGCCCCGTCACCATAAACGGCGAAAGGACCCTTCTCGAAAGGCCTCTTAGGGGGATGCAGGACATCATGGCATCGTTCGGGGTCGTGGTCCGTGGGGAAAAGGTTCCAGTCGAAATACACCCGCCCCTCATTCCGGGCAATGCCGAAATCTCCGGAAAGGACGGTTCGCAGCTCATCAGCGGCCTCATGATGGCCCTCCCCCTCTGCGGGAAGAATTCCACCGTTTACGTGTCGGACCCGAAGAGCATCCCATACATGTTCATCACACAGGATGTGCTGAAAAAGTTCGGCGTGAAGGTGAAATCCGAGATGGAAGGGGATGAGCGCATGATTGAAGAGCAGGATTGGAGCGGTTGCAGCCAGGTTACCTTCACCATCAGGGGAGGCCAGCGCTACAAGGCGGCCGACCTCGACCTGGAGGGCGACTGGAGCGCCGCCGCCAACTTCCTGGTGGCGGGGGCTGTCTTCGGCAAGGCCGAGGTCTCGGGGCTTTCGACCGACAGCCTTCAGGCAGACCTTTCAATAGCGGACATCCTGGTGCAGGCAGGGGCCGTTGTGTCGGAATTCGAAGGCGCCGTCTGCGTGAGCAAGGCTCCGCTCGAGGCCTTCGAGGCCGACCTGGGCAACGCCCCCGACCTTTTCCCCATATGTTCGGTGCTGGCGGCTTTCTGCCAGGGGATCACCGTCCTGCACGGGGTGGGACGCCTTTACACCAAGGAGAGCAACCGCGCCGCGGCCATACTCGAAATGCTCACCGGCCTGGGCGTCAGGGCCCAGATTGCGGGCGACGACCTGCAGATAGAAGGCGAGACCCTTACGGGGCGCCTCATGAACGGAAGGCTCCTTAGCGGGGGCAAGTTCGGCACGCACCACGACCACCGCATGGCGATGGCCCTCAAGATAGCCGGCATGGGAGCATCCTCACCCGTGGTGCCGGACGATGCGGATTGCGTGGCCAAGAGCTTCCCAGGTTTCTGGGAAATGTTTGATTATTAGATGTTTGCAAGATAATGGACAGTTTTGGACAGTTTTTCAAGGTAACCATATTCGGCGAGTCCCACGGGCCCGCCATAGGCGTCACCCTTGACGGGGTGCCCGAGAACATCCCCCTGGACGAGGAAGATTTCGCCGAAGACATAGCCCGAAGGGCTCCGGGAGGCAAGGGCACCACCAGCCGGAAAGAGGCCGACAGGCCCAAGATACTGAGCGGAGTGTACAACGGTTACACCACCGGTTCCCCCCTAACCATCATCTTCTGGAACACCAACGTCCAGAGCCAGGACTACCTTAAGTTCGACGACATCCCGCGTCCCGGGCATGCCGACCTCGTGGCCAACATCAAGTTCAACTTCGCCAACGACCCGCGCGGCGGCGGGCATTTCTCTGGAAGGCTCACCCTTCCCATAGTTGCCGCCGGGGTCGTGGCAAAGAAGATACTCAAGGCGCAGTTCAACCCCGAACCCGACCCGGATTACGACCAGGCCGGATCCACCTACGAGTTAGGCGAGTCTGAAGGGATAGACCTTTCCCGCCTGCCCCAGACGAGGATGGCCGTGCCTTCCGACCAGCAGGGGAACAAGTACGAACCGCACGACGTGAAGATAAACGCCGAACTGCTCGAGATAGGCGGTGAGCCCGACCGCTCTAAATGGGATGCCCTGCTGGACAAGACCGCAAAGGACGGCGATTCCATCGGCGGCATCATAGAATGCCGGGTGGAAGGACTTCCGATGGGTTTCGGAGAACCTTTCTGGGACAGTATCGAATCGCTCATCTCGCATGCCATATTCTCCATTCCCGGCATCAGGGGGATAGAGTTCGGGGACGGTTTCGCCGCGGCCCGCATGAGCGGGTCGGAGCATAACGACCCGTGGGGTCCCGAGGGTCCCCGCAAGAACGGGGCAGGAGGCATCAACGGCGGCATCTCCAACGGAGGCCCCATCATATTCAGGGTGGCGGTCAAGCCTACATCCAGTATCGCCGCCCCGCAGAAGACCTGGAACTTCGCGACCAAGCGCGAGGACATCCTTCAGGTGAAAGGACGTCACGACGTCTGTTTCGCACTCAGGACCCCCGTCATCGTAGAGGCGATGACGGCCATAGTATTGGCCGACCTTCTTTGACGAATCATGGACAACGAAATATTGAAAGCCATCCGGGAACGGAGGAGCATACGCCGCTTCCAAGCGGAACAGATTACAGATGAAGAACTTGCGGCGGTTCTTGAGGCCGGCACATGGGCCCCTACGGGCCACGGTTCGCAGGACCCGCTGATATTCGCGGTGCAGGATGCCGCAATGTGCGCACGGCTCCGCCATCTGAACGGCCTTGCCATGGGCACGGACTCCGACCCGTATTACGGAGCACCCACCATAATACTCGTATTCTCGAGGGAGTCCAATCCGAACTGCCTTAAAGACGGTTCGCTGGTCATAGGCAACATGCTGCTGGCCGCCCACAGCATAGGCCTCGGAGCCTGCTGGATAAACCGCTGCCAGGAGATGTTTTCTTTCGAAGACGGAGCCCGGATACGCTCCGCCATCGGAGTGCCCGGAGATTATTGCGGGGTAGGCTGCATAGCGCTCGGATATGCCGCCCATGCCGCCCCGGTGCCGAAACCCCGTAAAGAGGGCTACTTCAAGGTGATAAAGTAGGGCCATTGCAGAATAATTGCTATCTTTGCAAGTTAACGGCATTTGCCTGCTTGCAAGGTTAAGCTATGGAAGAACAGCAACTCCTAAAGGATATAGCAGCCAGGGAATACAAGGAAGGTTTCGTGACGGACATACGCCAGGAATTCATCCCAAAAGGCCTTGACGAAAACATCATACGGCTCATCTCATCCAAGAAGGGAGAGCCGCAGTGGTTGTTGGATTTCCGCCTGGATTCCTACCGCAAGTGGCTGAAGATGACGCCTCCCCGCTGGGGGCATCTGTCCCGTCTTCCCGAAATCGACTTCCAGGACATCATCTACTATGCCGCTCCCAGGAGCGACGCCGACAGGCCCAAGGAGATAGACCCCGAGCTCAAGAAAACCTTCGACAAGCTCGGCATCCCGGTGGGGGAGCAGGAGGCCCTGGCCGGGGTGAAGCCCAAGACGGCGGTGGATGCCGTCTTCGACAGCGTGTCGGTATCGACTACATTCCGAAAGTCCCTGGCCGAGAAGGGGATAATCTTCTGCAGTTT
>CAJOQW010000058.1 GCA_905236955.1 uncultured Bacteroidales bacterium | reverse complement strand
GGCTCGTTCCGAGTGCAAAAGTGGTGAAAAAGATTGTTGAAAAAAAACTTTTTAACTATTGTTTGTTAATTTTTTTCATCGTATAATAAATAAGTTTTTTATCCCTCGAAATTTAATTTTACGTCGCTGATAATCACCAAGTTAAGTTTATGTAGAGCACTTAACTGCCTATGATACAGAATTTTCCCTATTTGGAATAATTCCAAATAGGGAAAATAATTTTATAGCCTTGCGGGGCCTGTGTATATAGAAAAAATACGTATTTGGACTTTTTTATTTGAAGCGGCTGGTAGTACCGTCGGAAATCTGGACGAGGAAGGCGGCGGGGTATTCTTTCTTTATGGCTTCGCTGTTTTTCCGGGCCTCTTCCGGAGAGGCGCTGACACCTATAATGTATTTATAAAGCGAACCTAGTTGTATGATCTCCGGTTTCCAGCCCATGAAGCGGCTGTCCGAAGGGTCGATCTGGCGCGAGGTCGCGAAAATCTGGGTGCCGTACAAGGTGGTACCTTCAGCCTTGCTTGCAGAGGATGGGGCGGAGGGTGCGCTTTCCTTCCTTACCGTGGATTCCGTCTTCGGGGATTCCGTGCCCTTGCCGATGTTGAGCGAACTATCATAAAGTTCCTTATAGTCCTTGAAAGCCTTGAACAGCCTGTCCGCAAGGTCAAGCCTTATGTCGCCCCGCCTGAGCGCGGCGAGGTCGGTTGTGTTGGACATGAAGCCCATCTCCACGAGCACTGCGGGCATCGCTGTCTTCCACAGGACATAGAATGGATTCTGGCTGATGCCGCGGTCCGTCTTGATGGGGCCGCCTTTCAATTTCTCGGAGATGATACTCGCCATGAGGACGCTCTGTTCCAGATAGGCATTCTGCATCAACTGCATGAAAATGTACGATTCGGGATCGGAGGGGTCGAAGCCCTGGTAATTGGTCTTGTAGTCGTCTTCCAGCAGGATAACCGAGTTCTCCCTTTTGACGACGTCCATGTTGTAGGCGAAAAGATCCTTGTCCTTGTCGCTGGATTGGCCCAGAATATGTACGGAATATCCGTTGGCCGAAGTGTTTTTGGCCGCATTGACGTGCAGGGAGATGAAGATGTTTGCCCCGGCCCGGTTGGCGATGGCCGCCCTTTCGCGCAACTCCACGAATTTGTCGGTGCTGCGGGTAAGGATAACCTTGACATCGGGATATTCCTTGGTGATAAGGTCCGAGAGCTTGAGCGCTACGTCGAGGGCTATGTTCTTTTCAAAGGTCTTGTTGTCCTTGCTGATACAACCGGGGTCCTTTCCCCCGTGGCCCGCATCGATCACTACCGTACGGAGCCTCAAGTCTTCGCCTGCGGAGAGTGAAAAGACTCCGAGCAGAAACAAAGACAGGAATATGCAGATTGCGTGTTTCACAAATTTATTATACTTTTGTACTTTGCAAATTTAGTAAAAAATTGCATTTGAGGAAATCTAAATACATCCTGCCGCTGCTGTTGCTGCTTTGTCTCGGCTTCATCGACGCTTCCGCCCAGAGACCACGGCGCAGGCAACAGCGGGAATTCTCTTCCCAAAGAGCGGAAAAGAAGGTCATCGGACCGGATTCCCTCGAACTTGCAAGGAGGGATTCCCTCCACAGGGCGGACTCCCTCTTCCGCGTCGACTCGCTTTCCCTGATGGAGCAGACCTCGCTCGAACAGCCAGCATTCTCGACTGCCCGCGACTCGGTCGTGGAGGATTTTTCCGACGGCAGGCGCACGATACATTATTATGGGGATGTTAAGGTGGAGTACGGCGAGCTCTCCCTCACTGCCGAAAGGATGGATTACGACATGTCTTCCGGAACCGTGCATGCGTATGGGGTGCTGGACACCCTTACCGGGGAGTGGAAGGGACAACCTGTGATGAAACAAGGGAGCAGCCAGTACGAAATGGAGGACCTGCGCTACAATTTCAAGACGCGCAAGGCACGCATCACCAATATGCTCACCAACGACGAGGAGGGGATCATCCGGGGCAAGGACATCAAGATGATGCCCGACAACTCGATAAACATCTCCCACGGCCGGTATACCGTCTGCGATGACGAGCACCCGCATTACTATCTCAAGCTCCTGAATGCCAAGGTGGTGACCAAGCCCGGGCGCAAGATAGTCTTCGGCCCGGCGAACCTGGTCCTCGAAGACGTCAACCTTCCGATAGGCATTCCTTACGGATTCGTGCCCAACCGTCCGGAAAGGGCCACCGGCCTGCTCATGCCTTCATTCGGCGAAGAAACCGCCCGCGGGTTCTATATGAGGGACCTCGGAATGTATTTCGTCTTTGGCGATTACTTCGACCTCTCCGTGACGGGGGACCTCTACTCCCTGGGTTCCTGGGGCATCGACGTCAATTCCAGGTACAAGGTGAACTACAAATTCTCGGGGAATTTCGCCCTTACGTATTCCGACGACAAGACCGGCGAGCAAGGCAGTCCCGATTTCTCGGAAACCAAGAACTTCGGCCTGAGGTGGTCGCATTCCCAGGATTCCAAGGCCCATCCGGGGACATCCTTCAGCGCATCGGTGAACTTCTCCAGCCCGTCCAACAGCAGGTACAATTCCCGCTCGGTGGAGGAAGCCCTCCAGAACCAGGTTTCTTCATCCATATCCTGGGGACACAACTTCAACGGCAAGGCGAACCTTTCCCTCAACATGCTGCATTCCCAGAATTCCAGGGACTCTTCATATACCTTCACTCTCCCGAGCGTCAACTTCAGCGTGAGCACATTCTACCCGTTCAAGCGCAAGAACCGTGTCGGAAAGGAGCGTGCTTACGAGAAGATATCCTTCGGGTACAGCATGGCCCTGCAGAACAAGATCAATTTCAAGGCCTCCGAATTCATGCAGCCCGGATTCACCGACAGGTTCCGCAACGGCATGACCCACAATTTCAACATCGGCCTGCCGAGCTTCACTCTCCTGAGGTACCTTAACTTCTCCCCTTCGGTCAGCTACGGCCAGAACTGGTTCTTCCAGAAGAACGAATACTTCTTCAATCCCGAGACCAACAGTGTCGAAAGCCGTCTGAGCCCCCAGTTCTCGCATTTCGGTATAACACAGACATACAGCGGGGGCATATCGATGAGCACCCGTATCTACGGCACGTTCAATTTCGGCAAGTACCGCAAGGTCCAGGCGATCCGCCATGTCATCTCCCCCTCCATCTCAATGTCGCTCAGCCCCGAGAAAGCCACTTATGCGAACGGATACAGGACATTGTATTACAGGGACACCACCGGGGTGGAAAAAGAATATGCCTACAACATCTACTCCGGCCAGCTCAACTCTCCGCCGGGCCGGGGAAAGAGCGCCACGATGTCTTTCGGCATAGGAAACAATCTCGAGGCCAAGGTGAGGAACCTGGCCGACACTACCGGTAAGGGCACCAAGAAGGTGAAACTCATCGACCAGCTGAACATCCGCAGCGGATACAATTTCCTGGCCGACAGCCTGAAGATGAGTACAGTGTCGATGAACATGAGCACCACACTCTTCAACAAAGTGAACATCAGCGCTTCTGCCAACTTCGACCCTTATGCGCTCGATTCAAGGGGTCGGAGATACGACAAGTTCGCATTCATGGCGGGGCAGGGACCCCTTCGTTTCACGAACGCGTCGGTATCGATGTCCTATTCCATTTCCGGAAAGGGACATATCGATGGGAACGACGGAAGGAGCCAGGGAGGAGGCGGGGCCCGGGGTGCGGCCAATTACTACCAAAGGATATACAATCATCCGGTAACGGGGGAATACATACCCGGTGGCTGGTTGTATTACACCAATCCCGATGTGCCCTGGAGCCTGAATTTCAGCTATTCCTTCAGCTGCACCCACAACAAGATCTACGACAGGACGCTCGACGCCCTTGTGCCAAACAACAACATCACCCAGACGCTCAGCGTCTCGGGCAACATCAAGCTCACCCCCAGGATGAGCATCAACGCATCTTCCGGCTTTGACATACAGGCTATGAAGATGACCACTACCCAGCTGTCGGCAACCTACGACCTGCACTGCTTCACCATGAGCTTGTCATGGGTGCCCATGGGACAGTGGCAGAGCTATAACTTCCTGCTGAGGGCCAATGCCAGCGCACTGGCCGACCTTCTCCGTCTAAAGAAGAGCAGCAGCTACTGGGACAATTGACATTTATAATAATAAAAAGGACATCATGATCAAGACAATAGGACTGGTCGCCCATGATTCGAGAAAAGCCGAACTCGTTGATTGGGTGGTTTACAATGCGGAAACCATTAAAAATTGCAGGCTGTTCTGCACCGGCACCACGGGAAGGCTCGTGAATGAAGCCCTCGCAGCCAAGTTGGGCAGTGAATGCCCCGAGGTGGTGCGTCTTCTCAGCGGCCCTCTCGGAGGGGACTTCGAGGTGGGGTCGATGATCGCTGAAGGGAATCTCGACATGCTGGTATTCTTCTGCGACAATCTCATAGTACAGGGCCACCAGAACGACGTGCTGGGCCTCAGCAGGCTGGCATCCCTTTACAACGTCCCATATGCCACCAACAGGAGCACGGCCGATTTCATCATCTCCTCGCAGCTTTTCACCAGCAGCGAGTATGAGAGGATAATCCCTTCCTGCATTGAGTCTTACAAGAACAGGAAACTCTAGGATACTGACAACTTGTCGCCCCTCGGGTATGGGGCATGCAGTTTGAGGATAACCCGGAAAACCCCGGCACGTTGGTGAGACTCATAGGCTACATAATCAAATTCTTTCTGGCCCTGCTGGCCGGGTCTTTTTGCAGTTTCATAGGCAGGCTGATACTCGGCCCCCTCGGTGCCGTCATAGGCTTCGTGGTCGGGTTCATGAGCGTCAACAGGCTGAAGGTCCGCAGCATCAGGATGGACGATACTTCCGCCGGCGAGGACTGGGCCCGCTGGCAGCAGTATCAGGAAGAAGCCTGGAGGCAATGGCAGAACCGGCAGGATTACGGCGGATGGCAGGGAACGGGCGGCCAGGATTATGGCGGCTGGGGGCGGCAGACAGGAGGCACGTCCCCGTCTATGGACAGGAATTCAAACTATGCGACCCTGGGGGTTTCTCCGTCTGCCACCGACGATGAAGTGAAAGCCGCCTACAGGAGCCTGGCGCTCAAATATCATCCCGACCGTTACGCCGGGAAGAGCGATGCTGAAAGACAGGCGGCGGAAGAGAAATTCAAGGAGATCAACGCGGCCTACGAAGCCATCAAGAAGGAAAGGGGCCTCTAGTGTATCTTGGCCAGGAATTTTTCGGTGTGGATGATGAAACGCTCGTGCGTTCCCTCCCCTACCAGTCCGCGCTCGCAAAAGACCTGCACCTTGAAAGTGAGTTTGCGGCGGTCGATGTCAACCAGCGAAGAATCGCACCAAACCTTCATGCCTACGGGACAGGCCGCGTCATGGGAGACGTTTACATGTATTCCCACCGTGTCGTCGCCTTCATTGAGGAATGGTTTCACCGACCTTTCGCAGGTATGTTCCATCAAAGATATCATCATGGGGGTGGCAAAAACGCTTACGGAGCCGCTTCCGAGATGACTTGCGGTGAGTTCTTCCGTAACGACCTGCTCCTGATGGCCTTCCAGACCTATATACAGTCTGCTCGAGAATTCATTATCCATACTGCAAAAATAACTATTTTCCGTTTAATTATTTTTATTATATTTGCAAAGCCGATTATTCAGGCAATCCACGGCAACCGCCGTTTTTCTGTAACAAAAAATCCCTTTAAATGCCACACAGCCTTTTTGAGCTGAGCAAGATGGACAGGTCGCAACTAGAATCCATCGCCAGTGAACACGACGTAAAGAAAATCAAGAGCCTCGACAATGAGAATCTTGCTTATGCGATTCTCGACGCCGAAGCCATGGAGGCTTCCCTGAAGCCCGAACCCGATAAACCGAAGACACGTAAACCCCGCACAAAGAAGAGCGAGACAGCAAAGCCAAAGGCCGAAGCCAAGCCGGCGGAAAGCACGCCGGAAGCCGCTCCTGCAGCTCCAGCTCCGGCCGAACAGTCAGCCCAGGAGCAGCCGGCGCCGGCTGCTCCCAAGAAGCGCGGACGTCCGCGCAAGACCGCTGCTTCCCCCGCACCTGCGGAAGAACCCGCAAAGCAGGAACCTAAGGAGGCTCCTGCGGCGGAAACTGCACAGGAAGCTCCCAAGCAGCAGGCGAAACCCCGCAAGCAGCCAAAACAGCAGAAGCCCTCGGCTGTCAAGGCGGAAGAAGAGCCTGCCAGGCAGGAAGTCCCCGTACACGAACCGGTCCCGCAGCAGTCCCAGCTCCAGATGAAGAAGCAGGAAGAGACCCTTCAGGCGGCAAGGCAGCAACTTGACGATGCCCGCAACGAGTATCTGAAACCCCGTCAGCAGCAAAACCAGCAGCCTAAGCCCCAGAAGCCGAAAGCTCCCGAATTCGAGGGGACGGTGGAAGCCACCGGTGTCCTCGAGGTTATGCCGGACGGCTACGGTTTCCTCCGCTCATCCGACTATAATTACCTGAACTCTCCCGATGACGTTTACGTTTCCCAGCAGCAGATCAAACAGAATGCCCTCAAGAACGGGGACACCGTGACAGGGGAAATCCGTCCCCCGCGCGAGGGCGACAAATATTTCCCGCTTGTGAGGATCAAACTGGTCAACGGGCGCTCCCCGGAATTCATCCGCGACAGGGTGCCTTTCGACTTCCTCACTCCCCTTTTCCCGGACGAAAAGTTCAATCTTACCGGCAGCGGGCATCATACCGACAATTCCTGCCGTATCGTGGATCTTTTCTCTCCTATCGGCAAGGGTCAGCGTGGACTGATCGTGTCCCAGCCGAAGACCGGCAAGACCATGCTGCTCAAGAGCATAGCCAATGCCATAGCAGACAATCACCCCGAAGTATACGAAATAGTCCTCCTCATAGACGAACGTCCCGAGGAAGTTACCGACATGCAGCGCAGCGTCAAGGCCGAGGTCATAGCCTCCACCTTCGACGAACCCGCCGAAAAGCATGTCAAAGTCGCCAATATGGTACTCGACAAGGCGCGCCGTCTGGTGGAATGCGGGCACGATGTCGTCATCCTGCTCGACTCAATAACCCGTCTTGCGCGCGCATACAACACAGTCCAGCCTGCATCAGGAAAGGTGCTTACCGGCGGTGTGGATGCCAATGCCCTCCAGAAGCCGAAACGCTTCTTCGGAGCGGCCCGTAACATCGAGGGCGGCGGTTCTCTCACTATCCTGGCAACGGCCCTCACCGAGACCGGCTCCAAGATGGACGATGTCATCTTCGAGGAATTCAAGGGTACCGGCAACATGGAACTCCAACTCGACCGGAACCTGTCCAACAGGAGGGTGTTCCCGTCGGTCAACGTGGTGCTCTCCGGTACCCGCAGGGATGACCTTCTCCTTCCCCGCGACAAGGCCCAGCGCATATGGATACTCCGCAAACTGCTTGCCGACATGAACCCGCTGGAGGCCATGAACTTCATGCTCCAGCTCATGGACGAGTTCAAGACCAACGAAGACCTCCTGGACAATATGAGCAAGGTCTCGCCGAAAGAAGCGAAGTATTATGATTATTAACGGATAGAACGGTCGGAGCCTACAGGCAGGGAATGGCAAGGAGCTGGTAAAACAGTGTCTTTGCCATTCTTTTATGTCCCTCGTCATTCGGATGCAGGCGGTCGTTGTCCGCATCCCTGAAATAAGGGGCATGGCAATCCAGCATCGGGAAAAGGCCGCTGACGGCATTTAGGTCGATCACTGGAACCGCCCATACGTTGCCGGCTTCCTTCACGGCCCGGACATAGTCGTCGATGTAAAGCCCCAGGGCGTTGGTGTAGTTCTCGTCCGGCTGCCAGTTCGTTTCGGCATGGAAGAATCCCGCACGGTGGATGGGCGTAAGCAGCACTATCTGTTTATCGGGCCAGGTCTTCTTCAGGGTGTCGAGCGCAATGTTGATCCTTCCGCGGAAAGTCTGCGGGTCCATCGCAGGCTGCCTGTGGCGGCGGAGTACGGGCTTCTTGGGACTGCCTTCCGCGAATTCGACCATTCCGTATTGTTCGTCGAACCATTCCCCGAGGGGTACGCTGTGGTTGTAGTCGTTGGTCCCTAGGAAGATGAGTATGGCGTCAAAGTCATCCCAGCCTTCGGCCTGCATCCTTTCCATCTGGCGCGTTACGGAATTCCATTGGAAGCCGCTCCTGGCAGGTACATAAGGGGTGATGTCCAGCCATTCCTGGAGGAAATCCCAGTATTTCATGGATGAAGCGTTGTTGCGCGGGTCGGTTATGGAGTCTCCGATGTAAACTACTTTCTTCCCCTGCCAGGGATGGGTGAAGGAATTCTGGGCCATGACGGGCATGGCGAGAGCAAAGGTCAAAGCGCTGAGAAGGATGTTTTTTTTCATATGTCCAAATTACCTTTTCCAAAATTATTGTAAATTTGGGAGATAAACAAATCAAGGCCATATGAAAAAGATACTCCGGATAGCCATTATGCTGCTGATCGCGTTCTTCCTCGTGAGATTATGCACCAACCGTCTTGGAACCATCATTCCCGGCGGGAATCCCAACACAACTACCCAGCAGGACGGTGACACCGGTTCCGGCGATGTTTTCGGCGACTGGCTCCGCAAGCGCACTTCCGGTGGCAGCGAGGACGAGTTCGCAGGCAGCGGTAAAAGTATCAAGGATATTTCCGAGGAACTGGAGCGCCAGCTCGGGGTTGACGGCGCTACGGCCGAACCCGAACCCAAGGTGACCCGCAATGCCACCGATTTCGACGCCACGGCAAGCGGAAGCCACCTGACATTCAAAGGGCGTGAAATCACCGGAACCCGTTCAGGTTTCATGGATTTCCTCAGGAAGCAAGGTTTCACGGTGACAGGTTCGGACGCCCTCTCGGGCAAGTTCGCCGGTTTTTCCGGATGTACGGTAAAGGTTAACGGTGACAATCCTGTCAGCAGCATAAGCGTACTGTTCCCAAAGACTTCCGACTGGAACGCCCTCGAGAAAGATTACGACTCCATACAGGCCATGCTCACGCAGAAGTACGGCCAGCCCAAGGTGGATGTCAACCGTGCCACTTTCAATACTGACAACGGCGACATCATACTCGACGCCTATGTGAAAGGCGAAGGAAACTGGTATGTTACCCTTGATTATATCGACGGGAACGTCGGCGCCCTGACAGGCACATCCGCGATAGACGACCTTTAATCATCCGTCATCCCTACCGTCATTTCCCACAGGTCCGCCATCCGGCGATGCCCTGCGGGCGTAGGGTGTATGCCGTCCCATATCCAGTACTCCGCAGGAACGCCGGAGCCGGAAATCAGGTTCAGGAACATGACGTCGAAGGGTACCAGGTCGGTTTTGAAATCATCCGCCAACCTTCGGACAATGGCGGCCATGGCCTGCACCGAAGATTCGCAGGCCTTATAATCCGCCCTTTCCCCGAAACGTCCTGCCTTTGCGGTGAACGGTGTGCAAAGTATTATCCTGCATCCGGGGAGGGCTTCGATGGTGCGCTTTATCAGGGTACGGTATGAGTTCTCCCATTCCCGGAGGCAGACTCCTTTCGTGGCGTCGTTGATTCCGATGAGGATCGAGATGGCATCCGGGCGGAGGGAGAGGATTTCTTCATCCCAGCGGGCGGACAAGGCGAGGCAGACCAGAGAAAGCATCCTCCTGATCATATTCGTATCATTAGAGCAATTCCAGCATGTCGTCCATCTCCGAAACGACGTGGTCGAACATCTTGTACATAAGCTCGGGTTCCTGCTTTTCTGGAATATAAACGATGACCTTCTTCCCCGCCCCTGCGAACCATCCGGCTTCGGCGTGGGCGGAGCGGCCGCATGGGAGTACCAGCACACAGGTATCGGCCCATTCCATGGCCTCGAAATCGTGCGCGAACTTTTCTTCCGCGACAGGATGGACCATGCCTCTTTTGTATTCTTCCACACTCCAGTCCAGCCAGTTCTCATCAATGTCCGACCAGTGGAACGGCTCATATCCCTTCCATGGGTGACGGAAATCGAAGAGCTCGTGACCTGCCGCACGGACGGCAGAAACTACTTCGGGCTGGTATCGGTTCCGCCAGCTGGAGGCCACATATACTTTTGCCATATTTATTTTGTATGCTTTTGTAAAGTTACGAAATATTTCAATTCTTTTTTCTTATATTTATGAAGAATTGTAAATGACTCATTTAATTATACATCCTATGAAACGTTTGATCCCAAAGCTCATCATGCTTTCCTTCGCCGCCCTCCTGGCATGCACGGCCTGCTCCAAGAGTCCGTGGAAGGAAATGGACAAAGTCCTCGCAAGAATCTCCGACCCGGTGTTCGCCGACAAGGATTATGTGATTACCGATTATTACAACGGTACTGATACCTTGTACACGGCGGCTATCCATGCTGCCATCAAGGAATGCACCGAGAATGGCGGCGGCCGTGTGGTAGTTCCCACCGGCACATGGAAAACCGGTCCCATCCGTCTCCAGTCCAATGTGAACCTCCATCTCGAGGACGGGGCGACGCTGCTTTTCACCACGGATGTGAATCTTTTCGACATAGTCCACACGCATTGGGAAGGGATCGAATGCTATAATGTGCAGCCTTTGATCTATGCGGCGGACTGCGAGAACATCGCTGTCACCGGCAAGGGCATACTCGACGGACAGGCCAGCCGCGACAACTGGTTCGGCCCCCTCACCCGCGGATACAGGGACGAGGAGGGCAAGGCCGTCAACGGTCACAATCTCGTACACCAGTGGTGTGCCGAAGAAAAATCCGTCGGGGAACGTTATCTTACACGGGAACTTCCCGCACGTCCCCAGACAATCAACTTCATGGACTGCAAGAATGTCCTTCTCGAGGATATCACCATCCATCGCTCCCCCTTCTGGGACATCCATCCCGTGCTCTGCACCAATGTCACGCTCCGCCGCGTGACCATGGACAGCCACATGGGCAACAACGACGGGTGCGATCCCGAGTCCTGCACTGACGTCCTCTTCGAGGGCTGCGTGTTCGATACCGGTGACGACTGCATAGCCATCAAGTCCGGCCGCGATGCGGACGGAAGGCGCATCGGCATCCCCTCCAGCAACATCATCGTCCGCAACTGCGTCATGCGTGACGGCCACGCCGGCGTAGCGATCGGAAGCGAGATAAGCGGCGGCTTCAGGAATCTTTGGGTGGAGAACTGCGAGATGAACTCCCCCCATCTCCAGAGGATCATCCGCATCAAGTCCAATCCCCAAAGGGGCGGCACCGTCAAGAACATAAACGTGCGCAATATCACCGTAGGCGAATGCGACCTTGCCATCCTCGGCATCGAACTCCGTTACGGTCGTACTCCGACAGGGCCTTTCCCGCTCGATTTCAGTGATATAACCATCGAGAACGTCACCAGCAAGAAGAGCCGCTATGCCGTTCATATCGACGGCACGGGCGACGGCTCCATCGGGGTGCGCAACGTAACGCTCCGCAACTGCGACATCAATGGCGTTACCGAACCTGAACTCTGCCATATCGTAAGCGCTGAGAACGTGGTCTTCGACAAGGTCAAGGTCAACGGCCAGCCCTATACCTGGAATCCGGCAGCGAAATCAGAATAACATACGGATATGGAAAGGCATTTGATCCATATTCTGGCTGCAGCGGCGCTGTTCCTTGGGTTCGCCAGGGGCGGCGCCGTCGCTTTCGCGGCTTCCGCACCCATACCTGAAGGGGCGGTGATAGTCGCCAAGGACGGCAGCGGCCAGTTCACGACAATACAGCAGGCTATCTTTTCCCTGAGGGACTACAAGCCCGAAGGACGTGCGTGGGTTTACGTCAAGAAAGGCGTATATGAAGAGAAACTCCTCATCCCGGCCTACAAGACCGAGGTGAGCCTAATAGGCGAAGACCGGGACGAGACCATAATAATATGGCACGACCATGCGAATCTTCCCAGCGAACTTGGAAGGGGCGGGACCATAGGTACGTTCTACAGCTGGACCATGAAGGTGGATGCACCCGATTTCATCTGCGAGAACTTCACCATCATCAATGATGCGATGACCTATCACAATCCCAACTGGAAATCGGACCACAGGAATGCTGCCGGCGTCGGACAGGCCGTCGCCCTCCATATCGAAGGCGACCGGGTGACCTTCCGCAACTGCAGCATCAAGGGCTTCCAGGATACCTTGTTCACAGGTAACAACGACGGACGGGAGTACTTCGAGAATTGCTATATCGAGGGGGCTGTCGACTTCATGTTCGGCCCGGCCACCGTCTGGTTCGAGAAATGCCACGTCCATCTTATCTTGAGGGGCTATTTCACCGCCGCATCCACTCCTGCGGACCATCCCTATGGGTATATCTTCAACAAATGCCGGGTCACCACCGCCGAAGGGCTTACCGGGCAATGGCTTGGACGTCCCTGGAGGAATCACGCCTATGTCCTCTGGAAGGAGTGCGAACTGGATGCCGACCTGAATCCGCAGGGCTGGAACAACTGGGGAGACCCGGCCAGGGAGAAGACGGCCCGCTTCTACGAATACAAATGTACGGGCAAGGGTGCCGACCGTTCCGGCAGAGCCGCCTGGACGCATGAACTCCCGAAGAAGAAAGCCAGGAAAGTCACCCTGAAGAACGTCTTCGGCAAACCCAAGGAAACCTGGCTGCCATGAGAAGGATTTTCATCATGCTGCTCGTGTGCGCGGCTGCGGTCTGCGCATGCGGGAAAAAGTCCGGCGGTGTCCAGGAGCGCCCCCGGGTCATAGCCACCACGGACGGAGAAGTGGACGACGAGTGTTCGCTTGTCCGGTTCCTGCTCTACTGCAACGAATGGGATGTGGAAGCGATCATCACCAGCAGTTCCCAGTACCACTGGCGTGGCCACAACTGGGCCGGTGACGACTGGATGTCCAAGGTGATGGGCGCTTACGCCCAGGTTTATCCAAACTTGGTGAAGCATGACAAACGCTATCCTTCCCCGGAATTCCTCCGTTCACGCAGTTTCCTCGGGAACGTCGATGCCGAGGGTGAGATGGAACAGGTCACTCCCGGCTCCACCCGGATTGTGGAAGTATTGCTCGACAGCAGCGATCCGCGTCCCGTATGGGTTCAGGCTTGGGGAGGGACCAACACCCTCGCCAGGGCTCTCCGTACCATAGAGGAAGAGCATCCCGAAAGGATGCAGGAAGTGGCTTCGAAACTGCGTCTCTACAATATCTGGGAGCAAGATTCAAGCTATCAGAACTATATCCGCCCGCACTGGGGCAGGTACGGCATCCTTACCATCGTCAGCGACCAGTTCGAGGCCATAGCATACCGCTGGCATTCAGCCCAGCCCAAAGAGAACTGGCCATGGTTCGAGAGCGAATGGATGAAGAAGAACATCCTCGGGGTCGGACCCCTGGGCGCCACTTACAGGGCCTGCCTGGAAGGAGAATGGTTCAATCCCTCGAATGTCAGTTCGCAGCCCCGTCCCGGGGCCTTCCCTGCCGTTGAGGGGGATTTCCGTTCCGAGGGGGACTCCCCTTCATACATGTATGTGATTCCGACCGGGATGAATTGTCCCGACCATCCGGATTGGGGCAGCTGGGGCGGCCGGTATGTCCGCGTCAGGGAGAATACCTGGCTGGACCCGGTTCCCGATTCCGCCTGGACGTATCCTGAGGGCCGTATTTTCAGCAGGAATACATGGGGTCGCCTGACACTCAGCGGGAGCATCCCCTCCACGCCGGAGCAGGTGGAGGAATATTTCCGGCCCATGACGCGCTGGTCCAGGGCCTTCCAGAACGATTTCGCGGCCAGGATGTCGTGGACCGTCCTCCCGCCCAGGGAAGCCAACCATGAACCCTCCGTACGCCTGGTGACCCCGTTCGAACAGGCCGTCAAGCCCGGCGAAACAGTCCCCGTGGGCATCTCTGCGAAAGACCGGGACAAGGATGCCCTTGATATCCGCTGGTGGCAGTATCGCGAGGCCGGCACTTGCCCCGTTATGGTATCGATATCGGACGCCGGCATGGCAGAAGCCCGTGTTACCGTTCCCGGAGAGGCGCCTTCAGGTACGACGATACATTTGATCTGTGAGGTTACAGACAACGGCTCTCCGGCTCTTACCCGGTATGCCAGGACTGTCCTGACTGTTGAATGAATCATGGTTGAAAACACATCCGAGGTGCGCATAGACGACCTCATCGCCGCCCAGAAAGCCTTTTTCAAGAGCGGCCGGACACTTGACATCGGATTCCGCCGGGAAATGTTGTCCCGATTCAAGAAAGGGCTTTCAAAATGGGAGAAGCCGCTTTGCGACGCCCTGTGGCATGATCTTCACAAATCTTACGAAGAGGCCTATATGACTGAAATAGGGCTCATCTACGGCGAGATCGAGGATGCCCTGAGGCATATCCGAAGCTGGACACGCAGGCGCCGGGTGTCCTCTTCCCTATCTGTCTTGCCGTCGTCGGGTCATATCGTAAGGGAACCCCTCGGATGTACCTTGATAGTGTCCCCGTGGAACTATCCGGTCCAACTTCTGCTCAGCCCCCTGATGGGAGCGCTTGCGGCCGGATGTACGGCCATCCTCAAGCCGTCCCCATATGTGCCCGAAGTTTCAGCCGTCCTCGGGAAGTTCGTCGCGGATACATTCCCTGAAGGACTCGTCGCGGTTGTCCAGGGTAATCGCGAAGTGAATTCACTCCTGTTTTCCCGAAGGTTCGACCTTGTCTTCTTCACCGGCAGTCCCTCCCTGGCGAAAGTCCTGATGGCGGCGCAGGCAAAATACGTCACTCCGATGGTGTTGGAACTCGGCGGCAAAAGCCCATGCATAGTGGACAGGGATGCCGACATCGATATCGCGGCCAGGCGTATCGTCTGGGGGAAATGCCTGAACGGAGGGCAGACCTGCATCGCCCCGGACTACCTTTTCCTTCATGAAGACATCAAGGGACCGTTCATTAAGGCGTTCCGCGAAGAATTGGGAAGGCTGTACGAAGGTGGTACGAAAGACAGCAGCCATTATGTACACATCGTCCGGGATGATGCTTTCGACAGGTTGGTCGGATACCTTTCCGACGGAGATGTAATTGCCGGGGGCCGCTGTAACAGGGAGATACGCTGGATCGAACCGACCCTGCTGGACAATGTCGCACCGGACTCCCCCGTCATGACAGATGAGATATTCGGGCCGATATTCCCCATTATGACATTCAGGGATAGGCGCGAGGTGGTCGATTTCGTCACATCCCGTGAGAAACCCCTAGCGTTCTACTATTTCGGGAAAAAGGAAGATGCCTGGGACATTATTGGGAGCACCTCTTCAGGCGGGGCATGCATAAACGACACCATAATGCACGTCGCCAACAACAGGATGCCCTTCGGCGGAGTCGGCAATTCGGGGATGGGCAGTTATCACGGCAAACGGAGTTTCCTCTCCTTCTCGCATGAGAGGTCTGTCCTGTCATCTCCGACATGGATCGACCTCAAGTTCCGTTATATGCCATACAGGTTGTTCCGCATCGTGAAGAAAATGATGTAATCGCAAATCTATGGGGGGGCTCAGTCCCTCCCGTCCAGATGGAGTTCGTACGTCGCTATATCGAACTCCCTGCCGTCGCCCATGTGTTTGCCGGCATCGTCCGATATCTTGATGACTTTCTCCCACGGGTCCTTGTTGCTCATGCGGCAACGGGACAGTTTCATTACGATATTCGCGGGCTTGTAGCCTTCTATTCCGGGGTCGCAGGTTATGTTGGTCCCGATGCCGGCACTCACCTTCACCCTTCCGCGGAAATAGTCCATGATGGCCTTGTAACGGGGGAAATCCAGGGCGTTGGAGAAGACTATCACCTTGGTCATGGGATCGATCCCGAATTCCTGGAGGCGGGCAATGATGGCGTCCCCCACTTCCCTCTCGTCCCCTGAATCCTGACGGAAACCATCCAGAAGCTTGGCCTGCTTCATGGTGAGGGTGCGGAGGAAACTCTTCGTGGTGAAGGTATCTATGAGTGCAGTGCCAAGGGCTCCGTCATAGACTTGTATCCAGTCTTCCAGGGATAGATAGTTGGCCCTCTTGTAGCCGAAGACCCCGCTGTGGAACATTACCCATTCATGGGGGAAAGTGCCTATCGGAGTCATGTCGTATTTCATGGCGAAATAGACGTTGGATGTGCCGGCGCAATATTTCGGGCACTTTTCCTTAAGTTCGGCCACTATGCTGTCGTGCAGTACCGAAGAAAACCTTCTTCTTGTACCGAATTCACTGAAAGACAAGGCATTATCGTTTGCTATCACGAGCTTCCGGTCGAGTATTTTAAGCGCAGTCTCCACATTCATCCGGGCTCCGTACGCACGGTTGCGGAGTTCGGCCACTATGGCGAGGATGGGGACTTCATAGAGTGTTACCCGGTAGAGGAAGTCGGTGACTTCAATCTGGAGGTGGCCTTCTTCGTCAAGCCATGCCCCGATGCGGTCGGGCCTGAAACGGAAACCGCGCAGCCATTCCCAATAATTGTGGGGAATGTACTTTATGCGGGAGACCGCATACAAGTATTCTTCGTCCGTAAGGGCAAGACGGCCCAGATTGGCGAATTCTTCCTTAAGTGCTGACAGAAATGCTTCGTCATAGACTTCGCCGGCGCGGTCGTTGAACTTGAAGGTTCCCTCGGCAAGGGGATAAAGTTGGAAGTAAGCGTTGGATGTGGAGAACTTGTAGAGGTCGGTGTCCAGAATGCTGAGAATCATAATCTGCGGTTTAAAACTTCCAAATATAGGGTTTTTTTGTTATCTTGGCTCCATAAGGAGGTACATAAATGAATTATCAAGATACCATCATCGCACCCGCCACTTCCGTTGGAAGCGGAGCCATTTCCGTTATCCGCATCAGCGGTCCGGACGCCCTCAAGCTTGCCGATACCGTAATAGACTTCAAGACCGGAGCGGCCATGTCTTCCGAAGGTTATACCCTCAAATATGGGACAATCAAGGATTTGGACGATGTCATAGCAGCTATCTTCCGGGCCCCGCACTCATATACGGGCGAGGACTCCGTGGAGATCAGCTGCCATTCCTCCCGTTATATAGTTGCCAGGATTCTCCAGCTTCTGATAAAGGCTGGGGGCAGGATGGCCGGGGCGGGAGAGTTCACCCGCAGGGCTTTCGCGGCCGGCAAGATGGACCTTGCCCAGGCCGAGGCGGTCGCCGACCTCATCGCTTCCGAATCCGCCGCTTCCCACAAGGTTGCCCTCAACCAGCTCCGCGGCGGCTATTCCGGCGAGCTTAAGGAGCTCAGGGAAAAGCTCGTCGAACTGGCGGTCTTGATGGAACTCGAACTGGACTTCAGCGAAGAGGAATTGGAGTTCGCAAACAGGAGCCAGCTGCAGAATCTGCTCGATTCCGCGACGGCACGTATAGGGAAACTGGTGGATTCCTTCCGCAGCGGCAACGCTATCAAGAACGGCATCCCCGTGGCTATCGTCGGCGCAGTGAACGCCGGAAAAAGTACCCTGCTCAACGCCCTTCTGGGCGAGGAAAGAGCCATTGTCTCGGATATTCCCGGAACCACCAGGGACACAGTCGAGGAGGTCCTGAACCTTGACGGCATGCTTTTCCGCTTCATCGACACCGCCGGCATCCGCGAGAGTTCGGACCATGTCGAGAAAATCGGCATAGAGCGCTCTTATTCGAGCATGGCGAAGGCCGGGATAGTGATAGGTGTCCTGGATGGGGCCGTGCCCTTCAAAGAGGTCAGCAAGGCCTGCGCTGCGATCGTCGCAAGGATCAGCCCGGACAAGACCCTTATCCTCGTAAGGAACAAGGTCGACTCGTATGATGCCATCGCTCCGGAAGAGTTCCCGACGGTGGACAGGTCTTATAACGTCTTACAGCTGAAATATCCTGCATTCGGCACTTATGACCTCGATCCCTCCAGGCTGGCTGAAAAGATATCGGATTATCTCTCCTCCAAGGGCATCCCTGTCCCGGAAGGAATTTCGATCCTGGACATATCGGCCAAGACGGGGGAAGGTCTGGACACACTGCGTTCGAAACTGGTTTCCGCGTGCGGCGACGGCCCTTCCGACTTGGGCGATGCCACCCTCGTGACGAACCTCAGGCATTATGAAGCGCTGGAACGCGCCCTCGACGATCTCCGTCAGGTCTCGGCAGGCCTGGAGCGGCACTCCCCCACCGATCTCGTGGCGCAGGACCTGCGTAATGCTATCTACGAACTCGGTACCATCTTCGGGGCCGTTACGACCGACGACTTGCTTGACAACATTTTTTCCAAGTTCTGCATCGGCAAGTGAATCAATTAGTTACGACTTTCTGACTAAAGTTCAACTTTAACTAATTTCAACTGAAACTAGCTGAAACTCATAATCCGAAAAGGGTTCATTGCTAGTTCGACTTGAGGTCGGTTAAGTTTGAGCTAGTTTGAGCTAGAGGG
>CAJOQW010000057.1 GCA_905236955.1 uncultured Bacteroidales bacterium | reverse complement strand
GCCGTGAGCAAGGCCATAGACATCATGCTCTCCGAACCCGAACGCATAGAGCACCTGTGGGACCTCACCCATCATGCCCACGCCGAGTTCAAAGCCCGCGGCTTCGACATAGGCCATACCCAGTCGCCCATCATCCCGCTGTTCGTGCGCGACACCGAGAAGGCCCTCACCGCAGTGAAGCTCGCCCTCGACGAGGGAGTGTTCATCACCCCGGTCATCCCGCCGGCAGTGCCCCAGGACAGCGTCATAATCCGCTTCGCCCTCATGGCCACCCACACAATGGAGCAGCTCGACGAAGGCATCGATATCGTAACCAGGATATTCAAACAACTCAATATCATCCAATAACCATGTCCATCATTTACATCATCGGTCTCGTACTGTCCGTACTGGCAGTCCTCGACATCTGCAAGAAGCCCATCTCCGTAGGAGCAAAGGTAATCTCTTCCGTGGTTGTCCTCCTCCTCAGCTGGATCGGCCTAGCCATCTACTTCCTCTACGCGAAGAATCACCTCACCGAGTGGTTCAAGTAAGGGGCAGACAACCCAGTTGAATGACTTTCCCGCAAGGGCCGGCTTCCATGCAAGGCCTTTTGCGGGAAAATTTTTATATTTGTAAGTTATGGCAAAAACCCCGGAAGACACCCCTATGCTCAAGCAGTACTTCGCCACCAAGGCTTTGCACCCCGAGGCCATACTGCTTTACAGGGTGGGGGACTTCTATGAAACATATTCCGACGACGCCGTCCTTGCGAGCAAGGTGCTGGGGCTGGTGCTCACCCACCGTTCCAACGGCGAGAAAGGTTCGGTGGAGATGGCCGGGGTGCCGTATCATGCCATACAGCAATATCTGACCAAGCTTGTAAGGGCGGGATACAAAGTGGCCGTCTGCGACCAGCTGGAAGACCCTAAACTGGTAAAGAACAAGCTGGTGAAACGCGGTATCACCGAGATACTTACGCCTGGCGTCGCCTTCAGCGAAGGCATGCTCGAACAAAAGGAGCACAACTATCTGTGCGGGCTGTCCTTCGACGCCCACGATGGCTGCGGCGCCGCCTTCCTCGACGTCAGCACCGGAACCTTCCAGGTGGCGCAGGGCGGCCTCGATTACATCCATACCCTCGTAGAGACCTTCTCCCCCAAGGAACTGGTGGTGCGCCGCGACTACGCGAAAGCCGTGCGCGACAAGTTCCCCGGCGCCTACGTCACCACGCTCGACGAGTGGGCCTTCGTGCAGGACGCCGCCGCCGAGAAGCTCAAGAAGCAGCTGGGGGTCGGGAGCCTCAAGGGCTTCGGGGTGGAGAACTATCCCCTGGCCCTCTGCTCGGCCGGGGCCCTGGTCTTCTACCTTGAACAGACCGAACACAGCGGCCTGCGGAACATCTGCAGCATCTCCCGCATAGACGAGGGGAAGTTCGTGTGGATGGACCGCTTCACCTTCCGCAACCTGGAAATATTCCAGAGCCTGGGCGGAGGCAAGGACGGGGTGTCGCTGGTGGATGTCATCGACCGCAGTTCCTCCCCCATGGGAGCCAGGCTCCTTAGACAGTGGCTCGCCATGCCCATCATGGACAGGGGAGCCCTCGACGAACGCTACGACGTGGTGGAGCACTTCACCCGCAATGAGGACGGCCTTGCGGAAATCCGGGGCCTGATAGAGAACGTCGGCGACCTTGAAAGGATCATCTCCCGGGCGGCCACCGGCAGGATACTCCCCAGGGAGATGCTGCAGCTGGGGCGCTCGCTGGAGCAGATGGAGCCCATCAGGGAGATGTGCTCGGCGCCGGGAACCCCCGCCGCCCTGGGAAAGCTCGTGCGCGGCATGAAGGACTGCGGCCGCCTGCTGGAAAAGATAAAAGGAACCCTCGCGGAGAATCCCGCCGTGCAGATAGGCAAGGGCGAAGTCATCGCCAGGGGCGTGGACAAACAGCTCGACGCCCTCCGCGACATTTCCTCCGGAGGCAAGGAGTATCTGCTGCAGCTTCAGCAGCGCGAGGCCGAAAGGACGGGGATAGGCAGCCTGAAGATAGGCTACAACAACGTGTTCGGCTACTATATCGAGGTGCGCAACACTTTCAGGGACAAAGTCCCCCCGGAGTGGCACAGGAAGCAGACCCTCGTCAGCGCCGAGCGCTACATAACCGAAGAACTAAAGCAGTACGAAGAAAAGATACTCGGCGCCGAAGGCGACATCTACCAGATGGAAAGCGACATCTACTCTGCGCTCGTGGCAGATGTGCAGAAGGGCATCAAGGACATCCAGGCCAATTGCCGTATAATTGCACAAGTAGATGTGCTGCAAGGATTTGCAAGGCAGGCGCTGGACCGTGGCTATTGCCGTCCGGTAATTGACGGCGGCACCATCCTGGACATAAGGCAGGGGCGGCATCCGGTCATCGAGACCCTCATGCCCCCGGGCGAGGAATACGTGCCCAACGACGTGCATCTGGATTCTTCCAGCACCCAGATCATGATCCTAACCGGCCCCAACATGTCGGGGAAATCGGCCCTGCTGCGTCAGACCGCCCTCATAGTGCTGATGGCCCAGACCGGATCGTTCGTGCCCGCCGAAGAAGCGCACTTCGGCTATTTCGACAAGATATTCACCCGCGTAGGAGCCACCGACAACATCTCCCGCGGCGAGAGCACCTTCATGGTGGAGATGCTGGAAACCAGCATGATAATGCACAATCTGTCAGCCAGGAGCCTGGTGCTGCTCGACGAAATCGGCCGCGGAACCTCCACCTACGACGGCATGAGCATAGCCCGGGCCCTGGTGGAGTACATCCATAAGTACGGCAAGGGAGCCAAGACCCTCTTCGCCACCCACTATCACGAGCTCAACGACCTCGAGGACAAATATCCCAGGGTGAGGAACTTCCATATTGCCATCAAGGAGGAGGGCAAGGACGTCATCTTCCTGCGCAAGCTCCAGCCGGGAGGCGTGTCGCACAGCTTCGGCATCCACGTGGCCCGCATGGCGGGCATGCCGGCCGAGATAGTGGAAAGGGCCGAGGCCACCCTGCACGAGCTCGAAAGGCGCGAGAACAGCGCCCGCACCCTTGCCGAGAGCGGCGACCTGCATGAGGACGGTAGCCTGCAGCTCAGCCTGTTCCAGCTCGACGACCCCACCCTGGGAGCCATCCGCTCCCAGCTGGAAGGGGCCGACCTCAACAACATGACGCCCCTGCAGGCCTTCGACCTGCTGCGGAGCATGAAGAAAGAACTGGGCCTATGAAAAGAGTCCTGATCATAACATATTACTGGCCTCCCTCAGGAGGTTCCGGGGTACAGCGCTGGGTGAAGTTCGCCAAGCTTCTCCCCACTGAAGGCTGGCAGCCCGTCATCTATACCCCCGAGAATCCGGAGCTGACGGCTACGGATAAAACCCTGGAGGCCGAGATTCCTCCCGAGGCGGAAATCGTCAAGCGGCACATCACGGAACCTTATGCGATCTATCGGAAACTCCTGGGAAAGGGAGGTGCCCCTTCCGGTGAAGTCAACCCCATCCACGGTGGAAAGAAATCCTGGAAACAGGAACTGTCCCTCTTTGTCCGCGGCAATTTCTTCATACCGGACCCGAGGGTCCTATGGGTGCGGCCTTCCGTGAAATTCCTCAAGAAATACCTTAAGGAACACCCTGTGGACGCCATTGTGACCACCGGTCCACCCCATTCCATGCATCTTATCGGCCTCCGCCTGTCCAAAGCAACCGGACTGCCGTGGCTGGCCGATTTCAGGGATGCCTGGACGAAAATCTTCTACTACAAACACCTTGGCCTGACGGAACGGGCTGACAGGAAGCAGCATGCACTCGAAAAGGAAGTTCTCGACAACGCCACCATAGCGGTCTCCGTTTCCCCTTACGAACAGAGGGACTTCCAGGCGATGACATCCAACAAGGTGCGACTGATGACGAACGGTTTCGATCCCGAAGATTACAAAGGGGCCATTGACGACGACGGATTCTTCAATATCACCCTGACCGGCTTGTTTGCCGCCGACGGCAACCCGAAGGCCCTGTGGACGGTCCTCACGGAAAAATGCAAGGCCGACGAAGAATTCCGCAGATTCCTGAGGATCAGGCTTGTAGGAAAGACGGACAAGGAAATACTCGAATCCATCAAAAATGCCGGACTGGAGGAAAACCTCAACTATCTGGGCTACCAGCCGCATGAAGTTGCGGTCATGGAGCAGCGCAAAGCCTCCTTCCTGCTGCTATGCCTGAGGCAGGAGCCTGAATACGCCTCCGCGATTCCCGGAAAAATATTCGAATACCTGGCTTCCCGAAGGCCGATCCTCGGAATAGGCCAGGCGGACAGCATAATGGCAAGGATGGTCCGGGAAACTTCGTCCGGCGTCGTTTACGACTGGAACGACGGGAAGAACATAGGCGCCTGGGTGGATTTCTGCTGGACAGCGTTCAAGAACGACGACCTTAAAGACAACGGATCGGATATATCAAGGTTCAGCCGCCGCACCCTCACCAGGCAGCTGGCAGGTTACCTTGATGAAATGACAGCTGACAATAAAGGAAAATGACAGACAAGAATATTTTTAAAAAGATTGCCGTCTGGGCTGGCTTCGTGGTTTTCTTCCTCGTGCTTGCCTATGCCTTCGTACCGCAGGTTTTGGGCGGTAAAATCGTGAACCAGAGCGATATAAGCGGCTACATAGGCATGGCCAGGGAGACAACCCAATGGAACAAGGCCAATCCCCAGGACAAGACGGCGTGGACCGGATCGATGTTCTCCGGCATGCCGACGGTTTCGTTCGACTCGCCCACCGACGGCGACTGGACCCAGAAGCTTTACAACCTGATGTTCACCGGCAAGAGGCCGGCCTCGTATCTGTTCATCTCCCTGCTGGGAGCGTTCCTGCTGTTGCTGGCATTCGGGGTGAATCCCCTCATCGCCGCCGCTGGCGCCATAGCCATCACTTTCTGCTCGTACAACTTCCAGATCATCCAGGTGGGACACAACTCGAAGATGGTGGCCATAGCCTGGATGCCCTGGGCCCTGGCTGCGGTAGTCTATACCTACCGGGCGGAGAAATGGCCAAGGATCCTGCTGGGGTCGGCGCTTTTTGCGCTGGCGGTAAGTTTCCAGGTGAAGGCGAACCATCCGCAGATTTCTTATTATCTGGCCATAATAATCGTCTTCTACGCCATTGCCATATTGGTTTCGCAGCTGATAAAGAAGCAGAATGCAGGAAAGTTCTTCGCCACTTCGGCATTACTGGTCTGCCTGGGCCTTATAGGTTTGGGCACTAACGCCACGAAGCTCATCCCGACCTGGGATTATACGCAGTATTCCATGCGCGGGAGCAAGACTTCCACCGATGCCGAAAAGGAGACGAAGGGTCTAGACCTCGACTACGCCACGGCCTGGAGCTACGGCTGGGAGGAACTTCCCAACCTTATGATACCCAATTACAACGGCGGTTCCTCCGCCGGGGCCGTCGGACCTGATTCCGAAACCTACAAGCTTCTCAAGAGGGCCGGGCAGCCGAACCTCAAGGAGCTCAGCAGGAACATGCCGCTTTACTGGGGACCGCAGCCGTTCACGGCGGGCCCGATGTACATGGGCGCCATAACCGTCTTCCTGTTCCTGCTGGGACTGTTCTGCTATAAGGACAAGGAGCGGTGGTGGCTCCTGGCAGCCACGGTCTTCGCCATCCTGCTGGCGGTGGGCAACCATTTCATGGCCTTCACCAAGCTGGCCGTGGCGGTGCTGCCGCTGTACAGCAAGTTCAGGACGGTGTCGATGGCGCTCGTGGTCCTTCAGATTACGCTGCCCCTGCTGGGTTTCCTTGTCCTGGACAAGATCATTCGCGGGGAAGTTCCCGAGAGCACTTTCAAGAAGGGTTCCCTTTGGGCCCTCGGCCTCACGGCAGGATTCTGCCTGCTGCTCTCGCTGTTCCCGGGCATAGCCGGGTCGTTCTCCGGTTCGGCCGACGCCGGACAGCCCGAGGTGCTGGTAGATGCACTCAAGGCCGACAGGAGGGCCATGCTGCGCACCGACGCCCTCGTAGCCGCCGTGCTGATAATTGCTTCGTGGGCGATGCTGTGGTGGGCTTTCCGCGACAAGGGCCGCCGCGTCATTGCCGGGGCCGGTATCTCGGTGCTTGTGCTGGCGAGCATGTTCATCATCGGCAAGCGGTATCTGAGCTCG
>CAJOQW010000056.1 GCA_905236955.1 uncultured Bacteroidales bacterium | reverse complement strand
CGAACACATGGTCCCTCATCCTGACGTTCGCAGGCAAGCTCTTCCTTCAGGTCGCCATCGGTTTCGGTATCGGTTTCGCCACCGGGAAGGCCGCCAATTGGGTGCTGTCCAAAATCCGGCTGAACGGAAGTCCGTTATACTCGATCATGATCCTCACATCCGGCATCTTCGCCAACAGTGTCGCGAATCTCCTTTTGGGGAACGGCCTTCTCGCACTTTATATCGCCAGCGTCATCATGGGCAACAGCGACAAAATGCCGTACAGGAAGGACATCCTCAAATTCCTGGACGGCATCACCTGGCTTGCGCAGCTGCTGATGTTCCTCATGCTGGGACTGCTCGCTTCCCCCAGCCAGTTCCCGTCGGTCGCCCTGCCGGCCATATTCATAGGACTCTTCATGATATTCGTAGCGAGACCGCTCAGCGTATTCCTCTGCCTCTCCCCGTTCAAGTCCATCTCATCCAGGGGCAAGGTCTTCGTTTCATGGGTGGGTCTTAAAGGAGCCGGTCCCATATTGTTCGCGATGATTCCGGTGATCGCAGGACTGGAGAACGCGACCGAGATCTTCAATATCGTCTTCATCATCACCCTCCTCTCCCTGCTCCTGCAGGGCATGACCATCCCCGCTACCGCCAGGTTACTTAAGGTGAGCGAGGAAGAAGAGCCCGAAGTGGATACCCTGGGCATGGAGATTCCCGAGGAACTGGGCAACCTTACCAACTACACCCTCACGGCGGATGACCTGGACCACGGGAACACCCTCAGGGACCTTCATCTCCCACATGGAACCAGGGTGATTATGGTAAAGAGGGGTGGATACTACATCGCACCGCACGGGAGCCTCGTCCTCAAGCCGGACGACATGCTGGTGATACTCGTTTCGGAGCATACGGAAGAAAATCTCCCCGAAGAAATACTGTAATCGTACCGCAATGGGCACAACGCATATCGATACCAGCCTGCTGGACAAGGCCATACTGTTCGCCACCGAAGCTCACAAGGGAGTCGAGCGCAGGGGGAAAGGCTATCCATACATAATCCATCCCCTTGAAGCCGTGTCCATCGTGGCCACCATGACCTCCGACCAGCAGCTGCTGGCGGCGGCGGCCCTCCACGATACGGTGGAAGACACCGATGTCACCATCGACGATATCCGCAGGGAATTCGGTGAAAGGGTGGCATACCTCGTGGAGGAAGAATCCGACGTTTTCATCGAAGGAGTAAGCGAAGAAGACAGCTGGCACGACAGGAAGCAGGTCGCCATAGACCGCATCGCCGCTTCTCCCAGGGACGCCAAGATCGTGGCGCTCGGCGACAAGCTGTCCAACGCCAGGGCCATCTACAGGGACTACATGACCATAGGGGACGAACTCTGGAAAATATTCCATGTCAAGGACAAGGCCTCCCACAAATGGCACTATGAAGGATTGGCGGACAGCCTGTCAGAGCTCTCCGACACCTTCGCATACAAGGAATTCCGCCTGCTCATCCACAAGATATTCGACTGAAATGGAACCTGTCAAGATCGACCTGGCCGAATATGTCCGTTCCGGGGAAGGCGCCAACGGCGAGAGTTTCTTCCACAGGACGGATCCTTCGATCATGCTGAAGCTTTACAATGCTTCGGCACCCTTGGAGATAGTGGTCAATGAACTGGAGCTGTCCCACAAGGTCCATGAAGCGGGGCTGCCCGTCCCGAGGCCCGGAGACCTCGTAACCGACGGAATCCGCACAGGCATCCGTTTCCAGCGCATTCCCGGAAAGATTTCCTTTTCCAGGGCCGTAGGCGACCACCCGGAGAAGGTGGAGGAATATGCCAGGCGCTTCGCCGCCCTTTGCCTCAGGCTGCACTCGGTCCATCTGGACAAGAGCCGGTTCGACGATGTGAAAGACGTCGACAGGAGATTGCTTGCCCAGAGCCCTTACTTCACTCCCGAAGAAAAGGCGAAAGTCGCAGCCTTCATTGATTCCGCCCCGGAAGGAGACTCCCCTCTCCACGGCGACCTGCAGTTCAGCAACGCAGTAATGGACGCCGACGGAAATGAGTTTTTCATCGACCTGGGCGATTTTGCGTGCGGACATCCTTATTTCGACCTCGGAATGATGGAAATCTGCTGCCTTCACAGCGACGAAAGTTTCATCAATGAGACTTTCCACATGAACAAGGATGTATCCTCCGCATTCTGGAAGTTTTTTGTCAAAGGCTATTTCGGGGAAGATGCCGACATCGGCCCGATCACCCGCATGCTCAGGCCTTACGCAGGCCTGAAGACCCTTATAATAGAGCGCAATTCGGGCGTTGCCTTCCCGCATTTCCACGCGCTCCTGGACGATATCTTGGAATAACGGAAAATGAAACTGAACTGGAGCAACATCAAAGCTGCAACCCGGGGACTGGACTTGATAATAGTCGCTGCGATACTGATGGCGACAATATCCGGCGTACAATATTACCTTACGAAGAGAAGCATAGAAAACGAAGCCAGGCAAATGGCCGAGATACGGCTCCGTAATGCAAACCTCCTGCTGGAATCTGCCATGTCCTCGATGGAGACGGCCGTTCTGAACGTGTCCCGTTTCGTCGAGGAGAGCATCTATGACAAGGAAAGTCTTCCCGGCCTTACAAGGGGCATGCTGGAGGCGAATCCCACGGTGAAGGAGTGCGGATTGCTCTTCGCTCCCGGTCATTTCCCGGACTCCTCCGTTCCCTTCCACCCGGCCACCTTCCGTAACGAAGACGGAGTCCTTTCCACCATGGATCAGAGCACCAACGGCTTCAACTATTATACCCGGCAATGGTACAAGGATGTCGAGGCAAGCGGCGAAAGCTTGTGGACCGACCCTTACCTTTCCATGACCGATGACAAGATGGTCTGCACTTTCTCCGTGCCACTGCGTGACAGCACCGGCACATTCGTCGGCGTCATGTACGCAGACATCTCCATGGAATGGCTGTACAACCTCCTCAAGGAAGGAGCTTCCGCCTACAAGAATGCCTTCAGCGTCATCCTTAACAAGCTTGGAAAATCGATAGTGGAAACCCGTGCAGGAGGTGTCCCCCCCGGGAACGAGGAACTCGTCAATGACATGGTGGCCATGAAAAGCGGAGAGGCCCGGATATCGTACAGCGACACATCGAGCCGCGCATTCTACGCCCCGATCGGAAAATACGGCTGGTCGATGGCCATCATCTGCCCCGAGAGGGAGATGTTCGACGATTTCTACGATACGGTCACCATGCTTACCATTTTCATGCTTCTGGGGCTCGCACTCCTCGGATTCATCATGTACAGGATAGCGAAGTGGTATCGGAAACTGCAGTCCGTCGAGCAGAAAAAGCAGCGTATAGAAAGCGAACTGAACGTAGCCCACAAAATCCAGCTGGGAATGATCCAGCATGATTTTCCGCCATATCCCGAAAGGAAAGACCTGGACATATATGCCAGCCTGGACGCAGCCAAGGAAGTGGGCGGCGACCTGTACGATTTCTTCATATCTTCCGGCAAACTCTGGTTCTGCATAGGGGACGTAAGCGGGAAAGGCGTCCCGGCCGCTTTGGTAATGGCCGTCACCCGCAGCCTGTTCCGATCAGAGGCCGTCCACGGGGACAGTCCCGCAGTAGTCATGAAATCCATCAACAACACCCTCACGGGCATGAACGAGTCCGAAATGTTCGTGACGGCGTTCATAGGAAAGCTGGACCTGGCCACAGGAAGACTCGACTTTTGCAACGCGGGACACAATCACCCCGTCATCATAGGAGATGGAGGCCCTTCCGAAATGCAGGCTTGTTCCAACCTCCCGCTCGGCCTGATCCACGATTTCCCATTCAAGGAAGAGCGCACGGAACTGCCCGCCGAAAGTACCATATTCCTGTATACTGACGGGCTTACTGAAGCGGAAAACCAGGACAAGGATCTCTTCGGAACCCAAAGGATGAATGCCGTCCTGCAAAACGGCGGCGCTCCGGAAGAATTGATAAAGGCCACCTCGCAAGCCGTGTCCGGGTTCACCTCGGGCGCAGAGCAGAACGACGACCTCACCATGCTTGCCATCGCATACCACGGTCACAAGGGCTCACATGTCGTAATCAAGAACGAACTGTCAGGACTTTCCGTGATACCGGAGCTGATAGGCAACCTTGGCTTGGGCCGGGAGATATCGGACAAACTCAATCTCGCCCTCGAAGAGGCGGCTACGAATTCGATCCTGTACGCTTACGACTCTCCCGGTTCGGGCAACGTCGACATCGGCGTAATCATAAATGAAAACGTTGTTGAGATGACCCTCAAAGACTGGGGGAAACCTTTCGACCCCACATCAGCCAAAGAGCCCGACTTGACTGTTTCCGGGATGGACAGGCCAGTCGGTGGGCTGGGTATCTTCCTTGTACGCAAACTCATGGACAAGGTTGAATATGAGAGGAAGGAAGGGATGAACATACTTAAAATGACCAAAAACATTCAATGATATGGAAGCTTTTTTCAACAAGGAAGGTGGCCTTTTGTCGGTCAAAGTCTCCGGAAGGCTGGACACCATTTCCTCCAACGACCTCATGGCCAAGGTCAGGGAAAACCTCGATGACACCGTGAAGGAGGTAGCCGTCGATTGCTCCAACCTGACGTACATCAGTTCCTCCGGGCTCCGGGTGCTGATGACCATCTACAAGAAGATCGCTCCGAAGGGAGGCGCCCTGACGCTCAGGGACCTCACTCCCCAGGTCGGAGAAGTCCTCAACATCACCGGGATGGCAAATCTCTTCAACATAGAATGACGGCCATGGACCTCAAGGAATACGGTCTGGACCTTCACTGCACGATGATCCTTGAAGAGTACCGGGAGCTCCTCCCGACCTTCAGGAAGATGGAGAAGATAGTCAAGAAGGAACTCGGAAAACTCGTCGGTAAGGCCGGCCTGCTGATATCGGGCCTTGAGACCAGGATCAAGGCGGAGGATTCCCTTGCCGGTAAACTCGAACTGAAAGGCTCCAAATACCGTACGATATCGGATCTTACGGATATTGTCGGCGCCAGGGTCATAACCTTCTACAGCGAAGAGGTGGACAAGATCGCCTCCCTGGTGGACAGTGCGTTCGAAGTGGACTGGAACGAATCGGTGGACAAGCGCAAGCAGCACGCATTGGACAGTTTCGGATACGACTCCCTCCATTACATCTGCAGGATACCGAAGAGCCTCTGCGAAGACTCCTCGATGCCGGAGTTGAACAACCTGCGTTTCGAGATCCAGATGCGCACCGCCCTACAGCACGTATGGGCTACCATCAACCACGACACGGGCTACAAGTCAGGGATAGAAGTACCTAAGGAGTATCTCCGCAACCTGAACCGCATTGCCGGAATGCTCGAACTGGCCGACGAACAGTTCAGCCTGATCCGCTCATCCATAAACGATTACAGGCGCAAGATAAACAACCTTGTGGAGAACGGCAAGTTCGAGGAAGTTGAACTGGACGGAGATTCATTCAGGCGGTACCTGGAACTCGACCCGTTCGAAAGGCTCACCCACAAGATCGCCCTCATAAACCAGGCCGAAATCCAGAAGACTTCGTCCCTTCCATACCTGAAAGTGATGAAAGGACTGGGGTTCCGGACCCTGGCCGATGTGGAGAAACTCAAGAATGAATACGAAGACGACGCATACCAGCTCGCCCTTTCCCAACTGGGAGGCACGGATATCGACATAATCGTGTCCTCGGTGGCCCTGCAGGATCTCCTCACCGTTTACATACTCCGCAACGGCGGCGGCGAGAAAGGACTAGCCATGCTCTACTCCGAGACAGGCGGTTCTTCGCCGTACAACGACGTCCGCGCACGACAGGTCTTCAAGAAAGCCTCCTCCCTCCCCTTCATGAAAAGGGAACCGGAAGAACAACCCTAGCAGCCCCTTCCGTCCAGGCTGCAGGCGGCTCCATCCGCCTGGGGCCTGGGCTCAAGACCCACGTCTTTCGAATACAGCGTGACGCTGCCGTCTTCCAGCACATAGCATGGAATACCCAGGTCATCCGCAGCCTTGGCCTCGTCGAAGGCCGGTTCCGTGTCGCGAAGCTTGATGAACTGCTTGAGGTTCCTGACGTGTTTGCCTATATCGATAACTTCGAAATTCGGATTTCCTTCAACCTGCTTCTCCACGTACTCGCAGTCGGGGCAGGTCTGCATTACATACATTTTGATCATAGCCGG
>CAJOQW010000055.1 GCA_905236955.1 uncultured Bacteroidales bacterium | reverse complement strand
ATCCATGGCAAATTTAAAGAAAGCCCTCCGAAAAATCCCAAGCAAAAACAAAAAGTTATCAACACTTAAATAACAATCATGTTCATTACCGTGACGGCCACCTCTTTTTTCGTATCTTTGTACATATGAAAAGAACACTGATGCCGATAACCGTCCTGCTGCTGTCATGCCTTACGGCGGGCGCACAGGAAATCATTTCCACGAAGAATACCTGCATGGTGCTGGATGCCCCGGAAAAGGAGGTCCCAGTCATCTTGTATTACGGGGTAAGGCTCACGGCGGCCGATGCGGCGTCCCTTCCAGCCTCGGGAGCAGGTTCCTTCGCCGCATATCCGTCCCATAACGACTCATCCGAGAGCTTGGAGGCATTGAGCGTCCGTATGCCCGACGGGAACCTCTCGGCGGACCTGCGCGTGTCCTCCGTCAAAAAGGAAACCTGGGAAGGGGGAGAAGTACTCACGGTCTCCTGCAAGGATCCGCTGTATCCGCTCGAGGTGGACCTCAAGTATAAGAGCTATCAGGACCAGGACGTCATATCCACCTGGACTGAGATCCGCTGGAACGGTGCGAAGAAGAAGCCAGTAGTACTTACCCGTTTCGACTCCGGCTGCCTTCCCATCCGCCAGGGCGATGTGTGGGTGAGCAGTTTCGGTGGCAGCTGGGCCGGCGAGATGCCCCTCTTCTGCCAGCCTCTCGGGCCCGGTGTCAGGAGCATCTCCAACAAGGACGGGGTGCGCAATTCGCAGACGGCGCACGCCGAAGTAATGATATCCCTCGACGGCAAGCCGCAGGAGCTTTATGGCAGGGTAATTGGCGCAGCTCTCTGCTACTCAGGTAATTACGATCTCCGTTTCGAAACCGGGGACTCCCGTTACGAAAGTGTGCACCGCTTTTATGCCGGCATCGATCCATCCAATTCCAATTATACACTCATGCCCGGGGAGTGCTTCGTCACTCCTGAGCTGGCGTTCAGCTGGTCGTCGGAGGGCCTGAGCGGGGTGAGCCGCAATTTCCACCGCTGGGGACGCAGATACAAACTCGCCCATGGCGGGGAGGTGAACGACATCCTGCTCAACAGCTGGGAGGGCGTTTACTTCGATATCAACGAGGATGGGATGCACCGCATGATGAAGGACATAGCCGAAATGGGAGGGGAACTCTTCGTGATGGACGACGGCTGGTTCGGTGACAAGTATCCGCGCAAGGACGACCATACGTCTCTTGGCGACTGGGTCGTCGACAGGAACAAACTTCCTTCAGGGGTGGAGGGCCTGGTGGCTGAGGCCCGCAGGAATGGCATAAAGTTCGGCATATGGATAGAGCCTGAGATGGCCAACACCAAGAGCGAACTTTACGAGGCACATCCCGACTGGATCATCAACTCCCCGGGCCGGGAAATAGTGCAGGGGCGCGGCGGCACCCAGGTCGTGCTCGACCTGGGCAATCCCGAAGTCCAGGAGCATGTGTTCGGAGTCTTCGACGGAATCATGACCGCCTGGCCTGGAATCGCATATATCAAGTGGGATGCCAACATGAGCATCCCGTCGCAAGGCTCCAAGTATCTCAAGAACCAGGAACATCTGTATATAGAATACCATCGCGGGCTCGAGAAGGTCCTCGACCGCATCCGTGCCAAGTACCCCGACGTGGCCATACAGGCCTGTGCCAGCGGAGGCGGACGCGTCAACTGGGGTATCCTTCCCTGGTTCGACGAGTTCTGGACGTCCGACAATACCGATGCCCTTCAAAGGGTGTACATACAGTGGGGCACATCCTATTTCTTCCCGGCCGAGGCCATGGCGGCGCACATCGGGGCCTCCCCGAACCATACCACGGGCAGGGAGATTCCCCTCAAGTTCCGCATAGATGTGGCCATGAGCGAGCGCCTTGGCCTGGAACTCCAGCCATCTGTCATGTCCCAGTCCGAGAGGGACCGCTGCAAGGCTGCGATATCGGACTATAAGAAAATAAGGGACATAGTGCAGTTGGGAGATATCTACAGGATAGTGTCGCCATATGACGGAAAGGGGCTGGCCACCTTGTTGTATGCCACCCCCTCCAAGGACAGGGCGGTATTCTTCTGGTACAAGACGGAATACTTCCACAACCTTCTTGCGCCCTCCTCGCTCCTTGCCGGTCTGGATCCTGACAGGAACTACCGCATCACCGAGCTCGATCCCGACGGCAAGGCCCTGCCTTTCGAGGGCAAGGTCTTCAGCGGGCGTTTCCTGATGGAGAACGGACTTGACATCCCGGCGGCCAACTCCGCCCCCGGTCCCCACCGCGACTTCGCCTCGCACGTCCTTTACCTCCAGGCAGAATGACAGCTAAAGAAAAAGGCAACCTTGTGCGGGTTGCCTTTTCCATGTATAAAAGAATACTTATTCTGCTGCCTTCTCGGCTTCCACTATCACCTTGACGGCTGCGACGACCGCCTTGTAGATCTTGGCGCTGCCTTCGTATTCGCCGACTTCCTTGATTTCGGGAACGTTCACGTTCTTTTTGTCGACATTGATTCCGAGGGCTGCGAGAGCATCGGCTACCATGGCGGCGGTGACGGCGCCATAAAGTTTGCCGCTCTCGGATACCTTGGCGGCGATCTTTACCGGCATCGACTCGACCTGGGCCTTGACGGCCTCGGCGTCGGCGACGATCTTGGCCTCCTT
>CAJOQW010000054.1 GCA_905236955.1 uncultured Bacteroidales bacterium | reverse complement strand
TATTACAGGTTTAGGTTTTAGTACACGTCTAAGGGTCGATGGCCGTGAGGCTGGCGGCCCTTTGATTTTTTATTTATATTTGTAATGTGAAGCGCCTCGGCCTCATATTGATACTCCTGTCCTGCATGGCGGGTTCGGCGGTGAAAGCCGCCGAAAAGAAGGTGATAGTCATCTTCGTCCAGTTCCAGGACCTCTCCTTCACCACTCCCCCGACGGAGTTCAAAGCGTTCACCGACTCCCTCTCCCTGTATTTCAACGACCAGTTCCACGGCGATCCCGCATACTCCTTCGAAGCAGGTCCCGTAGTCACACTCGGCCGCAAATACTCCTATTATGGTGCCAACGACTCCTCCCAGAGCGACGTCCTCATGTACCAGGGCGTGGAAGAGGCCTGCAGGGCGGCCGCCGACAGCATCAATTTCGCAGACTACAGCAACGGTTCCGAATCTTCCGTGAGGGACGTGCTGATCATGGTTCCCGGGCAATCCGAGGAAAACTCCGGCGACAAGAACCTGTTCAGGCCGCAGTATGTTTCCCTGATAGACCGCAATTCTTACCTCTTCCTGGACGGACGGCGCATCACCGACTATGCCCTCTCATGCGAGCTCGGGCCGGACGGCGGGTTCTCGGGGATCGGCGACTTGGCCCACGAGTATTCCCACATACTCGGGCTCAAAGACCTCTACGACACCGACGGCGAAGGCAGCGGAGGCCTCTCGAAGGCTCTCTGGGGAAGCACGGCCCTCATGGACAAGGGCAATACAAACAAGGGCGGCCACATCCCTCCGAATTATAACGCAGCCGACTTCTTCACTCTCGGCAAGGGCAAAGGCGAAGTGCTCGACTCGGCCGGCCACTATACCTTGCGGCCCATCAGTGAAGAAGGTCACTATTACATTTTCAAGGGTCCCGCCGAAGGCGAGGTATTCCTCATGGAGTGCCGCGACGACAAGGGCTGGGACTCCGGCATCGGAGGAAGCGGCATGCTCATCTACCACTATGACCGCTCGGAAGGGGACGCCTTGTGGAGCGATTATTACTCCACTTCGCTGACGGCCAGCCAGCGCTGGACCCACAACCAGCTCAACTGCAATCCTGCCCACCAGTGCGTGGAACTGGAGGCCCCCGACGGAGACCACGCGTTCTTCCCCTCGGGGAACAACGTGGACTTCACATCGGAAACGACCCCTGCTTTCCGCTTCTGGGACGGTACCCCATCCCCGCTGGCCGTTACAGGCATCAGGCACAACGGCGACAGGAGCGTTTCCTTCAATCTGGTGAAACCCTTGGCCATACTCCCGCCCATCCCGTTCCAGACATCGGTCATAATGCAATGGGAGTGCGACGGATCGATCGAGGTGGACAGTTGCGCGGTGCACTGTTACTCCAGCGGCAACCAGGTAACCGCCCTCAGGGGCACCAGGAACCAGGACGGCGGCTGGGGCTGCTACGTAAGGGGGCTCTCGCCAAACACTTCCTACGTTTTCATAATCCTGCTTTACAGGCATGGAAAAGCCGTATATTCCGGCGAGACCAGGGCGACCACCCTGTCCCAGCGCAAAGGCATGTTCCCGTTCATTCACCTCAACTATCCTGACAGGAACCCGGACGGCTCTTTCCCGAAAGGCTGCAGGATCCCCCTTCAGATCTTCAACGCATCCGACGCCGCTCTGATTGCTTGGTTCTACAACAATTTAAATGTATCGGCCGGCACTGACGGGCTCTTCACCCTGGAGGAGTCGGGCATCCTCAGTGCCAGGATCTACTGGGAGGACGGCAGCTGCGACATAATAGAGAAAAAGATCACTGTCAGATGAGAAGATATTGTTCCATAGCCATGGCGGCCTTGATGCTCCTGTGTTCCTGCAGCGACAAACGCTACATCGAGCCATTTTCGATGCAGGAGGAGATATGCATGGAGCTGGGAGGCAGGCTGATCTTCAAATACAACCCCGGGCAGTGCCAGCTGTCATTCAACAGGGACAGGTGCGAATTCAGGGTATCCACCGACAACATGTCGGATTTCTATTCGCTCACCCTGTCCGAAATCCCTTCGGAGCAGGGGCAGGAAGTCACCGGGTCCCTCATCTGGACAACTCCTTCGGACATCTACACAAAAAGGAATGTCACCTTCGAGACGATAAAGCTCGAGGGTGACATGATCTGGCTTTGGACCCACAACGGCCGTATTGGCGTGGTGGTGCGGATGCTGGATTAGAAACTCAGCGCTATCTGGATGAAATCGTCCGCCTTGAGGGCAGCGCCTCCGATGAGGCCGCCGTCGATGTCGGGCTGGGCGAAGAGCTCCCTGGCGTTGGAAGGCTTGCAGCTGCCGCCATAGAGGATGGTGGTGTCTTCCGCTACTTCCCTGCCGAATTTGTCGGCGAGGACGCTCCGGATACAGGCGTGGATTTCCTCGGCCTGTTCCGCCGTGGCGGTCTTGCCCGTTCCGATAGCCCATACCGGCTCGTAAGCCACTACGATGCTCTTCATATCCTCTGCGCTGAAGTTGTAGAGCACGTTCTTGATCTGGCCGGCCACAACGTCGAAATGCTTGCCTGCCTCACGCTCGTCGAGATTCTCGCCAACGCAGAGGATGACGCCGAGACCGGCAGATAGGGCGAGCTTCACCTTTTCGACCAGTTTCCCGTCGGTCTCGCCGTAATACTGCCTGCGCTCGGAGTGACCCAGTATCGTCCACTGGCAGCACACGCTCTTGAGCATGGCCACGGAGACCTCCCCTGTATAGGCGCCCTTCTCGTGGTCGGCGCAGTTCTGGGCGGAGAGTTCCACCCTGGAGCCCTTGATGGCCTCGGCTACCGCGGCCAGATGGGTGAAGGGAGGAGCGACGACCAGACCCACGTTCGCGGGGAGCTGGGCAGATTTTTCGGCCACTGCCTTGGCGAGTTCGATTCCTTCGGGGACTGTGGTGTTCATCTTCCAGTTGCCCGCAACGATTTTTTTACGCATATCTTTTTGTTTTTGATTGATTTTGAGTTTATCGGATTGCAAATTTAGCAATAATTGCCCAACTTTGCAGACCAAAACCAGCATCGATGAAAAATTTTGTTGAAGAATTGAAGTGGAGGGGGATGATTAAGGACATCACCCCCGGAACGGAAGAAGAACTCATGAAAGGCCCGGCGGCAGCGTACGTGGGAATAGACCCCACAGGCGACTCCCTGCACATTGGGCATCTCGTCAGCATAATGATTCTCAAGCACTTCCAGGCCTGCGGGCATAAGCCGTACTGCCTCGTCGGAGGAGCCACCGGCATGATAGGCGACCCGTCCATGAAGAGACAGGAAAGGAACCTTCTCGACGAGGCCACCCTCTCCCATAACGTGGCCTGCATCAAGGCCCAGCTGGGCAAGTTCCTCGACTTCGATTCCGACGCCCCCAACAAGGCGGAGCTGGTGAACAACTACGACTGGATGAAGGACTATACCTTCATCAATTTCACCCGCGACATCGGCAAGCTCATCACCGTCAACTACATGATGAGCAAAGACTCCGTCAAGAAGCGCCTCAGCCGCGATTCATCCGAAGGCATGTCCTTCACCGAGTTCAGCTACCAGCTGCTCCAGGGCTACGACTTCCTCTATCTGTACGAGCACAACGACGTCAAGATGCAGCTCGGAGGAGCGGACCAGTGGGGCAACATCACCACCGGTGTGGAGATGATACGCAAAGTCCTCGACAAGCAGGCTTTCGCACTCACCTGCCCGCTCATCACAAAGGCTGACGGCGGCAAGTTCGGCAAGACCGAGAAAGGCAACATCTGGCTCGACCCGGCCCGCACCAGCCCCTACCAGTTCTACCAGTTCTGGCTAAATGTCAGCGACAGCGACGCCGAAAGGTACATCAAGATCTTCACACTCCTGGACAGGGCCGCCATCGAGGCCGCCGTCGAAGAACAGAATGCCGATCCCGGCCGCAGGCCCCTCCAGAAGCTCCTCGCGAAGGAAGTCACCATAATGGTTCACGGGCAGGAAGAGTATGACAAGGCCGTGGCCGCATCGCAGATGCTTTTCGGGAAGAGCACCGGGGAAGACCTCCGCAGGCTCGACGAAAGGACCCTGCTCGACGTGTTCGACGGAGTGCCCACGTTCGAAGTCGCCGCGGACAAGCTTCCCTGCGGGATCCTGGACTTCCTCGCCGCCGAAACCGGTATCTACGCCTCCAAGGGAGAGGCCAAGCGCGCCATCCAGGGCAACGGCTTCAGCCTCAACAAGGACAAGTTCACCGACATCGGCGGCGAAGTCAAGGCCTCCGACGTCATAGACGGAAAGTACATCCTGTGCCAGAAAGGCAAGAAGGACTATTATCTCGTAATCGTCAAGTAATGGACAAGCAGCCTTCAACAAGGCAACTCAAGGTTGCCAGGGAAATCCAGAGGGACCTTGCCGAGATCATACGGGGCAAGGGCATGGCCGTGTTCGAAGGCGCCATGGTGACTGTGAGCGAGGTGCGCATCAGCCCCGACCTCTCGATAGCCAAGGTGTACGTGAGCATCTTCCCCTCCGAAAAACAAGGGGTTGTCATGGGCATCCTGAAAGACAACATGAAAGCCCTAAGGGGCGAGCTCGGACGCAAGGTCGGCAAACAACTGCGCATAGTCCCCGAACTGGCCTTCTACCTGGACACTTCCATAGATTACGCCGAGCACATCGAAGAACTGCTCAAGAAATAGCCATGAAGGTGGCTCCCTTCATAGCCGGGCGGTATCTTTTCGCACGCAAATCACACAACGTCATCAATGTGATTTCGGCGATCAGTGCCTTAGGCATGGCCATCGGGACTGCCGCCCTCATACTCATCCTCAGCGTTTACAACGGCTTCGACAAGATAATCAAGGACAACCTGAGCGACGTCGATCCCGACCTGGCGGTACGCATGGCCTCAGGCCGCAGGTTCCTGCCCGACAGCCTCATCGGAGCAATCCGGGGCCCGGAGATCCCATCCGTCGGCAGGGTCCTCGAAGAAGATGTCTTCCTTATCCACGAAGGCAACCAGGCGATAGCCAGGGCCAAAGGCGTGGACAGCGTCTATGAGCACGATTCGGGGATGGCGAAGCACCTTCTCCTCGGCGAGTGGAAACTTTACGACGGCGACCTTCCAAAGGCCGCCGTCGGCACCGAACTCTCCAACAAGCTGGGGGCCAACCCCAACTTCAGGTCCACCCTGTCCATGTACTACCCGTCGGCCCAGGAGCAGTTCTCAATGTCCAATCCGGCCGCTTCCCTGCGCCACAAATCCCTCCTGGTCGGCAGCATACTCAGCGTGAACGCCGAAATGGACGAGAACCTGCTAATAGTACCCATAGAAACCTTGGGTTCGCTGCTCGGCTGCGGCGATGAAGTGACTTCGCTCGAACTGCGTTTTTCGGAAGGCCTTTCAAAACGTGACTGCAAACGCTTCACGAAAGCCCTCAGGACGGCTCTGGGCCCGTCTTTCACGGTGCTGGACAGGTATCAGCAGAATTCCACCCTGTACAGGATGATACGATACGAAAAGGCTGCCATATGGCTGATCCTGGTGTTCGTCGTACTCATAGTGGCACTCAATATCTTCGGTTCCCTTTCGATGCTCGTCATCGAAAAGAAGGATGATATCGGCACCCTCAGGGCCATGGGTGCGTCCGACCCCTTGATAAGGCGCATCTTCGTGCTGGAAGGTTGGATGACATCCCTTCTGGGAATGGCCATAGGACTGGTGGCAGGGGTGGTCCTGGCCCTGCTGCAGCAGCATTTCGGCCTGGTGAAGATGCCCGGCAATTTCGTGGTGAATGCCTATCCGGTAGTGCTCCAGTGGGGAGACGTACTGCTCACAGCCGTGTCCGTAGCGCTCATAGGCCTGCTGGTCGCCCTCGCTCCTGCCAAGCGTCACGCCGCTTGACAAACTACGTCTGAAACATTATATTTGCGTATTATGTCAACTCTGGAAATAATACTCATCGTTATAGCCGTCCTGGCGGTGGTGGCACTGCTCATAGTAGCAGTCCGCTCGCACCGCAAGGAAGATTCCCTGCAGGACAGCATTACAGTCCTGACGGGAGAAAGGGCGGCCCTCCAGGCCAAACTCGATGCCCAGGCCGAGGCCCAGCGCATCCTGGACGAGGAGCGCGAAGCCAGGCAGAGGGCGCTCGACGCCCAGCGCGAGGAATCCCTGGCCAAGGAAAGGGAGTTGTCGGCGAGGGCACTGGAAGAGATGAAAGGCGCGTTCAAGGCCCTCAGCGCCGAGAACAGCGAGCATTTCAGGGAGCAGAGCACCAGGGCTGTGGACGAACTCCTGAAGCCCATCAAGGAAAAATTCGAAGCTTTCGACAAAAGCATAAGGGAGTCCGACGTCAAGTCGGCCCAGCGCAGCACTTCGCTCGAGAGCATGATCAAACTGATGTCCGAGCAGTCGCGGGCAGTGGGCAACCAGGCCCAGGCTCTCGCCGACGCCATAACCGGGCAGAGCAAGGTCCAGGGCGACTTCGGCGAAATGCTCCTGGCAGACCTCCTGAAGGCCTCAGGCCTCGAGGAAGGCACGAATTTCAGCGTACAGTCCGTAATCCGCGACGAGCAGGGGCACGAAATCAAGAGCGACGACGGCCGCACCCTCATACCCGACGTCATCGTGCACTACCCCGACGGGGGCGAGGTCATAGTGGACTCGAAGGTAAGCCTCAAGGCTTTCGTGGCCTGGAACCAGGCTGTCACGCCGGAAGACAGGGCCCGCCTGGCCAAGGAACACGTGCAGAGCATACGCAGCCACGTCGATGAACTGAAGGCCAAGGACTACGCCTCCTACATCCCCGAAGGCCACAAGAAGATAGACTACAACCTGATGTTCATCCCCGTCGAGAATGCCTTCATCCTCATGGAGCAGGAAGCCCCCCTGCTGTGGCAGGAAGCCAGGAACAAGGGCGTTCTGATCGTCAGCCAGATGTCGCTCAGCGTCGTACTGAACATGGTGCTCATCGCTTGGCGCAGGCAGGACCAGCAGCGCAACATCGAAGAGGTGTACAACACAGCCGGCGAGCTGATGAGCGTGCTCCAGAACTGGATGGAATCCTATGCCAGGATAGGCGAGAACCTCGACAAGGTTACGGCCGCCTACAATGAGTCCACCCGCCAGCTGAAGGAGTCGAACCAAAGTGTGATAAAGAAGATAAGCAAGCTGGAGAAGCTCCGTGTGACGCCAAAACGCAGCAAGGCCGGCGTCAAGAGTTCAGGCCGCATGGTGGGAGGCCGTGAGAGCATCATCCCCGCCGTACTGGCACAGGAGAATCCCGACGAATAAAAAAACCGGCTCCACGGAGCCGGTTTTTTAAACCCCTGGGGTTTACTACCACCTGTCTTCTGAAGACACGGTAAGTTTCTTGCGGCCGTGTGCGCGGCGGCTGGCAAGGACCCTGCGGCCGTTGGCGGACGCCATACGCTCGCGGAAGCCGTGCTTGTTCACGCGCTTGCGGTTTGAAGGTTGAAATGTACGTTTCATTATGCTGGCTTTTTATTATTTTTCGTCTAAGGGACTGCAAAGGTAAGTTTTTCCAACCTCAATTACAAATTTTTCTGAAAAATATTCGTCCTGCAGCCAATCCGATATGGGCCAGACCCTTACCTGTGAAGCCTTCACGGCATGTGGGCCTTTTGCGTAACGGCGCAGGAGTTCCGCTATCTCTTCGTTTACATCCCCTCCCTTCAGGCAGATGAGGCTCCGGCGGAACTTGCCGCGCACCCAGCCGTAAAGAGTGTCCAACGGAGCCACCGCCCGGCTTACGACGTAGTCCCACTCCCCTTCCAGTTCTTCGGCCCGGGCATGGACGCAGGTGACATTCCCAAGGGAGAGGCCGTCCGCGACAGCCTGCGCCACCTTGACCTTCTTGCCTATGGAATCGCACAGCGTGAACCGGACATCGGGCCATTCCACGGCCAGCGGTATGCCGGGGAATCCCCCGCCGGTACCCAGGTCCAAAATGGTTTCCGGGGCCATGCCTCCGAACCGCCTGACATACTCGGCGATGGCCAGGGAGTGCAGGATGTGATGCATGAATATATTGTCGGTATCCTTGCGCGAAATCACGTTGATCTTCGCGTTCCAATCTTTCCAGAGCGAAACCGCCGCGGCGTATTTCGCTTCGTATGCCTTAAGACCGTCCATCCGACAAATTCTTCTGTTCCGCCTTGTAAGTCAGCGCCATAAGCGCAATGCACACCGCGCAGGCCGCAAGAAGCAGGATGAAAGTGGAACTCCAACCCCAGTTCTGGGAGGCAAACCCCATTACCACATTGGCCAGTATGGCGGTGCCGAGCACATAACCCATAAGGCCGGTGAGTCCGGCGGCCGTACCCGAAGCGTTCTTGGGTGCCAGGTCGAGGGCCTGCACGCCCACGAGCATCACCGGTCCGTAAATAAGGAACCCGATGGCTATCAGGCACCAGATGACCACCTTGAGGTTGGTCATGTTCTGCCAGTATATAACTATAACGACAGCGATTAGGGCCATGAACAAGATGATGGGCAGGGCCCTTCGGCCCTTGAACACATGGTCGCTGAGCCATCCGCAGAATATGGTGCCCGGAATGGCAGCGAACTCATAGGCGAAATACGCCCAGCCGGCGCTCTTGAGGTCCACGCCGTTCTCGGTGAGGATGGTCGGGGCCCAGTCCAGGCAGCCATAGCGGACCATGTATATGAAGGCATTCGCCACGGCAATGTACCAGAGCAGTTTATTGCCCAGCACGGTTTTGAGTATCTGCTTCGACGAAATGGACTGCTCGTGCTTCTCGTCGTAACCGGCCGCATGGTGGCCGCTCCATTTCTCTATGGAGGGCAACCCGCAGCTCTGCGGAGTGTCACGGATGAGGCAATAAGCTATGATGGCGATGAGTATGGCCACCGCGGCGGGGAACAGGAAGGTTCCGGCAAGGAAATAATACTGCTCGTGGGCGCCGTACAGCCAGCTTCCGAACCATACGGCTCCATAGGCCGCCATCGGCCCGACCAGGGCTCCGCCCACATTATGGGCACAGTTCCATATGCTCATCCACGTACCCCGTTCCTTTATGGAGAACCAGCGGGTCATCACCCTTCCGCAAGGAGGCCAGCCCATACCGTTGAACCAGCCCACAAGGCCGTTGATTACGGCCATGAGCGCTATCGCCAGTCCCTTGTGGGAAGC
>CAJOQW010000053.1 GCA_905236955.1 uncultured Bacteroidales bacterium | reverse complement strand
CTGCACCTTGTCGGTTCCCACCTGGGACGCATCCACGACCTTGGCCTTGGCTATCGTGTCCTGAAGGGCGGCGATCTTGAGTTCAAGGAGCCCCTGAGCCTCGCGGGCTGACTCATATTCGGCATTTTCGGACAGGTCGCCTTTTTCGCGGGCCTCGCCTATGGCGGCCGCGATGACGGGACGCTGGGCAAGAGCCTCGTCCAGTTCTTTCTTGAGTTGGTCGAGCCCGTCCTGGCTCATGTAATGAACTTGTGGCATTTTACAGCGAATTAAAAAGGAGTCCTGCCGATGGAGGCAGAACCCTGTTGCACTTTTGCAAATATAGCAATTTTATTTTTCAAATCAGCATTTTCCTGCAACTTTCTTCGTCTTTGGAAAGCTGTTCCTTCAGGGCCTGCATGTCCTGGAACCGCATCTCTCCCCTGATCCTTCGCAGGAATTCAACTTTCATCCCCATTCCGTAAATCTCCTCGTCGAAATCGAAGATATGGGTCTCTATGGCCTGGCCGATGTTGGTCATAGCGTTGAAAACGCGGCCGTCCACCTTGACCCTTGTCAGGTACACCCCGTCGGCCGGGACGAGCTTCATCTGCTCGTAGAGCTCCATATTTGCCGTCGGGTAACCTATCGTGCGGCCCATCTTGCGGCCGTGCACCACCTCGCCTTCCAGCATGTAGTCGTAGCAGAGATACATCGACGCCGCGGCGACGTCCCCGGAAGAAAGGGCCTTGCGGATCTTGGTGGAACTCACTGCCAGGCCCACCGCCGAGACCTTGTCGGTCAGGACCACGTCCAGCCCTATCGACCGGGCGATGGAGGCCGTCTGCTCCGGGGTGAGGGAATCATGTCCTATGCGGTTGTCGTAACCGAGCAGGACCGCCGTGCCGCCAAGACGCTCCTTCACATACTTCTGGAGATAATCCCTGGTCGGGGTCCGGGCGAAATCGTCCGTGAAAGGAAGCACCTCGACCCTGTCCACGCCAAGTCCCTTGATGAGGTTTATCTTCTCGTCGAGGGTGTTGAGCAGGCGGAAGTCGAGGGCGTCGCTGTGAAGGACCAGTCTCGGATGGGGCCATAAAGTAGCTATGAGACTCTCTTCCCCGCGCTCGCGCGCCGTACGGACGAGAGTCTCAATGACCAGACGGTGCCCCAAGTGGACACCGTCGAAAAAACCTGTGGCGACTACAGCCATTTCACGAGGGGGAAGTCCTGCCTGTGGGGAAGCAGCACGTGCTTGGGATAGACCCTGGTTCCCACCTGGTACATACCCGTGCGCTCGGGGATGGCGTACACCTTGAAGGTGGCCGCGCCGTCTTCGAACTTGGCGAGCGAATAGTCGAACCTTTCCTGGATGTGCAGGTCCCCCTTCCTGTCGGGTGTCGCGAAAATCATCTCGACGCCTATGTCCTGGGGCAACAATCCGGCGAGGTCCAGCACCACTTCGCTCTCGAGCCTCTTGGACGGGGAAAGCACATAGGATGCACTGGGCTGGGTGTAGGAAAGGACCTTGACCAGCGGCCATGCCTCGCCCACCTGCTTCTTCCAGGAAGCGATTTCCTTCGCCTTCGCGGCGCCGTCGGCCTCGAGCATGTTGAAACGGTCGAACTGCGGCTGATAATACTGGATGCAATAATCTTCCATCATCCTGTTGGTGGTGAAATTGCAAGCCACCTGGGCGATGGTGTTCTTGATGTACCCTATCCACTCCGCCGACCTGCCGGTGTTCTTGTCACGGTCGTAATAAACGGGTGCTATCTCGTTCTCGATGATGTTGTAGATAGTGGCGGCGTCCAGCTCGTTCTGGTAACGCTGGTCGTCGTAGGTACGTTGCTGCTGGAGTGCCCAGCCGCAGCCTTCCTTGTAGCCTTCCACCCACCATCCGTCGAGCACGCTGAAGTGCATGACACCGTTCATCGAGGCCTTCTCGCCGGAAGTCCCGGAAGCCTCCTGTGGACGGGTCGGGTTGTTCATCCACACATCCACGCCCTGGACCAGGCGCTTCGCCAGGGAGATGTCGTAACCGGGCACGAAGACTATCTTGCCGAGGAAACGGGGCTGCTTGGAAATCTCGATGATCTGCTTGATGAGATCCTGGCCCATGCCGTCGGCGGGATGGGCCTTGCCGGCGAAAATGAACTGTACGGGCCTCTCGGGGTCGTTCACTATCGAATCGAGCCTGTCGAGGTCGGTGAAGAGCAGGGTGGCCCGCTTATAGGTCGCGAAACGGCGGGCGAATCCTATGGTGAGTATATCCTCGTTGAGGTTCTCCTTGATCTCGACCACCTGGCGCGGGGAATAATGGGAACTCCTGTCGGGGTTGCTGAGGCGGTCGCCGATTATGCGGATCAGCTCGCGTTTGAGGATCTTGCGGGTGTTCCAGATTTCTTCGTCACTGACATTGTAGATGCCGCCGAAGCAGCGCTTGTCGTAATGGTGGGTGATGAATTCCGGACCGAACTCGCGGAAATGGATGCTCTTCCACTCCTTGGACGCCCAGGTATTGTAATGGACGCCGTTGGTGACATAGCTGACATGCAGTTCTTCGGGGAGATACCCGGGATACATATTCGCGAATATCTTCTGGGACACCTTGCCGTGAAGCATGGAAACGCCGTTTACATTCTGGGAGCAGTTGGCCGCCAGGATGCTCATGCTGAAACGCTCGTTGTGGTCGTCGACATTCACCTTGCCCATGCTCATGAAAGTCTGCCAGTCTATGCCGAAACGGGCGGGATAATGGCCGAGGTACTTCGACATCATGCCCTCGTCGAAGGCGTCATGCCCGGCGGGAACAGGTGTATGGGTGGTGAAGAGGCTGCTTGCGCGGACGAGCTCCATGGCCTCGCCGTAGTCGAGGCCGCGGTCCTGCATGAATTCGCGCAGGCGCTCTATGCCGATGAATGCGGCATGTCCCTCATTGCAGTGGTAAATCTGGGGATTGATGCCCAGCGCGCGGAGGGCCCTGATGCCTCCTATGCCCAGGAGAAGTTCCTGCTTGAGGCGGTTTTCCCAGTCGCCGCCATAGAGCTGGTGGGTCACCTGGCGGTCTTCCGGAAGATTGTCCTCGAAATCGGTGTCGAGAAGATAGAGGTCCGTCCTCCCGACGGCCACCTTCCATATCCGGGCGTGCAGCTCGCGCCCCGGCATCTGCATCGAGACGGTCATCCATTTACCCTCGCTGTCGGTGACAGGGTCGGCGGGAATCCTCAGGAAGTCCTGGGCGTCGTACTCCGCCACCTGGTTGCCCTGCGGGGTGAGCTTCTGGTCGAAATACCCATATCGGTAAAGCAGGCCGACCGCGACGAGGTTCACGTTCATGTCGCTGCTCTCCTTGAGGTAGTCGCCTGCCAGTATGCCCAGACCTCCCGAATAGATCTTGAGGGAGGAATCCAGGCCATATTCCATGCAGAAGTAACCTATCTGGGGGAAGCCCCTCTTCTGCTTCTCCGCCATGTACGCGTTGAATTCGTCCATCACGGAATGAAGGTTGGCGATGAACTCGGAGTCCTGGGCCAGTTTGCGGAAACGCTTGAGGGACACATTGTCCAGGATCTCCATGGGATTGTGTCCGGAGCGGTGCCAGATGTCCGGGTCGATATATTTGAAAAGTGCTTTAGCCTTGTCGTGCCAACACCACCAAAGGTTGCGGCAGAGTGTCTCGAGCTGTGTAAGTTCTCCCGGAAGATGGCGCATCACGCGTACGCTCGACCAGGACGGAGTGTCATTGTTAAATCTTTGCATCGTATGCCTCGTTGACTCTGATAATGAAGTCGCTCAACACGTTCATGTAGTTGATGAAAGCTTCATATGGGGTATCATATGGATTGAAATACTTGTGCACGTCCCCGTCAGAGAAATACTTCGTGCACATGTAATAGAAGTGGTCACTCTCCTGCAGATGGCCGAAATCCTGCCACAGCACCGGATCGTCGATGATGGAGAGTTTCTCCACAAGGTCGTATAACTTGTTGAAGGAGTCCTGCTGGAGTTCGTTTCCGAGCCATGCCGTGACATCCCTTTCTTCATCCGCCCAGGAAATGGGCTGCGGAACTTCGAGCGGCGAAACCGGCTTGAGCCTGGCTGCGGCCTCGGAAGGAGTGACGAATGAAAGTTCCCCGGTTCCGAGGGCTGCCTTGGGCAATGCCTCCATGAAATCGAAGATGCCGCTGTCGGCGTTCTGGTGCTCGCCGAAGGTCTCGTAATCCATGAACAGATTGATGATATCGCCTTCCGCCTCCCTGAGCCAGCCCACGAACTTCCCCGCAGTCAGCGGCCATTCGTTCCATCCGCGGTTGGAGAAGCGGAATGCGATGTCGTCGCTGAAAGTATAGTTGCGCAGGAGAAGTTTCTGCCCGGGCTGCCTGCCGTTGCTGTAAACGTAGTTCGGACTGCGCCAGCCCATGATATGCTTCGCGCCTTCGGTAAGTACCGTCTTGAAACCCATGTCGTAGAGTTCGGCGCCGATTTCGTCGGAATAGATGAGCTCGGTGTTGCGGAACACCTTGGGCTCGACCCCGAAGTATTCCTTGAGCGCGAGCTTCTGTTTCTCGACCTGGTTGCGCAGCTCGATGCCGTTCTTGAGGGCGGAGAGGCTGTGATTATAGGTCTCGCACAATATCTCGACACATCCGGTGTCGATGAGGGCCTTGAAGCTGTCTATAACCTCGGGGGCATGCCTGTCGAACTGCTCGAGCACGGTTCCCGTTATGGAAAAAGCCACCTTGAACTTGCCTTTGTTTTCCTTTATGGCACGCTGGAGGAGTTCATTCATCGGGAGATAGCACTTGGACGCCACCCTCCTGAGGATGGTGCGGTTCGCGAAGTCGTCATAGTAATGGGAATCCTTGCCGATATCAAAGAATCTGTACAGACGGAGCCTGGTTGGCTGATGGACCTGGAAATACAGACAGATGTTCTTTTTCATTGCTACTGGTTTATTACTGTTTCGTATACTTTCTTGAGTTTTGCCGTGGCGTTGTTCCACTTGAGTTCATTCACCTCGTCGAAGCCTTCCTTCTCGGCGAAAGACGACAGTGCCGGATACTTGAGGAGGGCGTAGATGTCGTCCGCCATGGCGTCGACATCCCAGAAATCCACCTTTAGGGCATACTTGAGGACCTCGGCGGCTCCGCTCTGATGGGAGATGATGGATGGCACGCCCGTACGCATGGCCTCCAGCGGAGAGATGCCGAAGGGCTCGGAAACCGAGGGCATGATATAGACATCGGACAGGGCGAACATCTTCTGCACGTCGGCCCCGCGGAGGAAGCCGGTGAAATGGAAGCGGTCGCTTATACCCAGCCTGGCAACCATCTTGATGCAGCGGTTCATCATGTCGCCGCTGCCGGCCATGACGAAGCGGACGCCCTCGGTGCGCTTGAGCACCTTGGCCGCGGCCTCGATGAAATATTCCGGACCTTTCTGGAAGGTGATGCGCCCCAGGAAGGTGACAATCTTGTCCCTGACGCCCCTTTCCACCTGAAGGTTCTCCCGGCCGCTGAAATCCACCGCATTATGGACCGTGACCACCTTGGAAGGGTCTATCCCGTAACGGTTGATGACGATGTTGCGGGTGAGGTCGCTCACGGTGACCACCCTGTCGGCCATTTCCATGCCGCGCTTCTCGATGGCATAAACGCGGGAGTCCACCATGTCGTCGGTGCCCCGGTCGAAAGATGTGGCGTGCACATGCACCACCAGCGGCTTGCCGGTAAGTTCCTTGGCGGCTATGCCGGCCAGATAGGTGAGCCAGTCATGGGCGTGGATGACTTCGAATTCGTCTTTGTGCTGCATGGCTATGGTTCCGCCCACCATTGCATAGCGGGCCACCTCCTCAAGGAGGTTGGAGCCGTACCTGCCGCTGAACTTGTATTTTTGGCCATAGCTTACGCGGAAATCCTTTATCTGGCGTTCGCGCTCTTCGTCGACGATCTTGGAAAAGTCCTCGGGATCGGCGTAGGGGATGAGGTTGGAACCGATATGCACGAAACGGACCTTGTCGAGATAATCGTCCACCGTACCGTCCACGTATTCTACCGCCACGTCGCTGGCATTTATTATGGTCGTAGCGCTTTGGTCTTCGTCACCCGAGGCCGAAGGCATTACGAAGATGCTCCTGACCCCGTTGTGCGCGAGACCGCGCACTATGCCTTCGCAGGCCGTTCCCAATCCTCCGGCAATGTGCGGGGGGAACTCCCAGCCGAACATGAGTACTGTCATTTCCGCTCCTCCTTGTTTTGGTTCATCATATGGTCCACCGCAAGCAGGGCCGCCGTGCTGAGGGCGGAGGCTATGGCTCCGTGGGGTTCCTGCGGGGGATCGCCGTCATAGAGCTCGCTGAATGCCCCGACGCCGTGCTTCCCGAGGTCTTCAAAGAAGCCCTGGATGAGCCACTCGGCCTTTTTGTAGAAGGATTCGCTCTGGAGCTTGAATCCCGCCTTCACGTAATACTCGAGAAGGAACGTACGGGTGCTGCCCTGATGGTAGGCCAGGTCGCGGTCTATCTGGGAGCCCTCGTACACACCCTTGTATTTTTCGTCGCGGGGGGACAGGGTGCGTATGCCGCGCCTTGTCTCGAGCTCGTTGGCCACGATCCTGAAGACGGAGGGCTGGAGCATCTCGTCGAGCGGGGAATAGTCCACCCACAGGGCGACCAGCTGGTTGGGACGTATGTCCATGTTCTGGCCGTTATTGTCGACATAGTCGGCAAGGCACCCGCGGCTGGCGTTCCAGAACGTGGGCTGGTAGTTGAGCTTCACGATGTCCCTTATGGGAGCCCATTTCTCGACAAAACCCTTGGTGGCGCCGAATTTGGCCTCCATCTCCACGGCAAAACATATGCAGTTGTACCACAGGGCGTTTGTCTCCACCTGGTAGCCTGCACGTTCCGTGACGGGATTGCCGCCGATGTATGCATTCATCCAGCTGAGGGCCACGCGGTCCATCTGGGCCCAGAGCAGTCCGTTGGGATGCATGGCAACCTCCTTGCGCTCCCCGGGAAGATAGCTCTCCAGGATGCCCTTGACTATTATCCCGTATTTCTTCCACACCTTGGCGGGGTCCGCGCCAAAGGCGATATAAGCCTGCAGCACGGTGGCAAGGTAGAGCGGTGCTTCGACCTGGGTGGTGCGGCGGAACAGCCTTTCCTGTTCGTCGGCTATGAGATTGTCGAGGATTTCTTCGAAGGCATGCTTGTCCCCGCCGGCATAAAGCGTAAGCCCGGGAAGGGCCTGCAGGGTTTCGCGCAGGAGACCGGTGTACATCCAGGAGAAGCCTGCGGTTATCTTCTTGCGGCCGTTATGGTTGCAGATGAAGAGGCCGGCCCAGTGCCTGAGCTGGTCGCGGCCGTCGGTGATCGGGGCGATCTTGGCGACAGTATTGTCGAACAGGCGTTTGAAGCCTGCCGAATATTCCTCGTCCTTGGAGGCCGAGAACAAGAGGGTGTCACCTTCCTTCAGCACGCCTTCGAACCAGCCCGGGACCATGAGGTCTTCGGTGCAGTCGAAACCGCGACGGTATTCGTCGGAATAGGTGATGCCCTTGTACCAGCTTGGGGAATGGACATATTTGAAACCTTCCCTGCTGGTCTGGAGGACAAGGTCGGGGAAATTGGCGTACATGCGGAACGAGGCCCCGTTCTGCACCTTGCCGAACCCGGTGTTGGCCGAACCGTTCTCCCGGGTGAGCGCATGGATGTTGCGGAAGGCCAGGAAAGGACGGAGCTGGAGCGTTACCTTCGCGGGAGAAGAAAGGAGCTCGTATTTGATGAGGATCTGGTCCTTGTCGGGCATGAGGAGGAGGCTCTTGCGGAAAACGACCTCCCCTACCTTGTAAGTGATCGCCGGAACCGGATCGGCATCGAAATCGACCACGTACTTGTGCCCACGGGGCTCGTAGATGTCCCCATAGCAATGTATTCCGAGGTTGAACTGCTGCCCGCCCACTATGAACGTTTCGTCCAAAGCCGAAAGCAGCAGGTATTTATCCCCGCCGAACCGATCGAGCATTATCGACAGCAGGCCATGATAACGGCGCGTATTGCAAGTGATGATGCTCGTGTTGCAATAGGCGCCGGTCTTGTTGGCGCTGATGATCTCCCTCTTCAAGGAGTATGAGAGATTCACCAGTTCCGCTTTGTTAAACTTCAGAAAGGCCATATCTATGACTTGTTATTTAATTTTTTCCAGTACTACCGCACACCTGCTTGGCAGGTAGAGGTAAAGGGTGTCGGCCATGTCCTGATTGCCGTTCGGCGATTTTTCCGCAACCGAAACGTGGGATTCGCCCACCGAGACGCGTCCGAATCCGCCATACACGGGATTGTCCGTGGACAGGACAAGGTTCCACTTCCCGCCCGGTGCAGCGAATCCGTAGTTCTGGAAAGACTGCACCGGATTGAAATTCAGTGCAAAGATACAATTTTTCCGTAGGAAAATCAGTATTTTTTTCTCTTCGTCGGCTGTAAGCAGGACGGGACGGTCTGAAAGTATCTTACCTTTCTTGAGGAAATGCACCATGTCGGCATCGAAATCCTGAAGGCCCTTGTACCGCAGATAATCCTTGTCCGCGAGGCTCCACTGGCGCCTGGCGTATTTATAGCTCCACCCGTTTCCTTCACGCGGAAAATCTATCCACTCTGGATGGCCGAATTCATTGCCCATGAAATTGAGGTAGCCGTCCCCCGCAGTGGCCGCTGTAGCAAGGCGGATCATCTTGTGCAGGGCTATCCCCCTGTCGACCGTAAGGTTGGTGGAGTCCTTGTTCATATTCCAGTACATCTCCTTGTCTATCAGGCGGAAGATGATGGTCTTGTCGCCAACGAGAGCCTGGTCGTGGCACTCGGCATAAGACACCGTCCTTTCATCGGCCCTCTTGTTCGTGAGCTCGTACCATATCTCGCCGGGGCTCCACTGCTCGTCGGTTTTCTCCTTTATCCACTTGATCCAATGGTCCGCTATACCCATGGCCATGCGGAAGTCGAACCCCAAGCCTCCCTTTTCGAAGGGGGCCGCCAGTCCCGGCATTCCGGAAACATCTTCGGCGATGGTGATGGCATCGGGGTACAATTCGTGGATGAGCCTGTTGGCGAGCGCGAGGTAAGTGACGGCGTTCTCGTCCACTCCGGGCCCGAAATACGTGGCGTAATCGCCGAAATCGGTGCCCAGGCCATGATCCCAGTACAACATGCTCGTGACACCATCGAAACGGAAACCGTCGAGATGGTATTCCTCCAACCAATACTTGCAGTTGGAGAGCAGGAAGTATTTGACTTCGTCCTTTCCGTAATCGAAACAACGCGATCCCCATGCGGGATGGTGCCCGGCCGGGCCCTTGTAGAAATATAGGTCCTCCCTGCCGTCGAAACGGGACAGGCCCTCGGCCTCGTTGGAGACGGCGTGCGAATGCACTATGTCCATCACGACGGCTATGCCCATGCCATGGGCTTCGTCCACAAGAGCCTTGAACTCCTCAGGAGTGCCGAATCGGGAACTGAGAGCGAAGAAATTGCTGACCTGGTATCCGAATGAACCGTAATAAGGATGCTCCTGCAGGGCCATTATCTGGAGCGTGTCGTATCCCAGTTTCCCGACCCTCGGAAGGACGTCCTTGCGGAAATCGTCGAAACCGGACACCTTCTCTTCCTCGCCTCCCATGCCTATATGGCATTCATAGATGAAAGGATGCTGCCGCTTGCCGGGCCTGCGGTACTTCCACTTGTAGGGGACAGGATCCCACACCTGTGCGCTGAACACCTTGGTTTCGGGGTCCTGCACCACCCTGGTGACATATGCCGGAAGGCGCTCTCCTCCGCCGCCGGGCCATTCTATCCACAGCTTGTAGAGTTCACCGTGCCTGAGGAACATCCCGGGGATGATTATTTCCCAGTTTCCTCCCCCTATGGGCTTCAACTCCCACGAAACTGCCCTTTTCCAGTTGTTGAACTCGCCGATTATGAAGATCCTGGTAGCGTTGGGAGCCCATTCGCGGAACACCCAGTCCCCGTTCCCGCTGCGATGCAGGCCGTAATAAAGATGGTTGTTGGCGGCCCCGGCCATGTCCAACTTCCCTGTTTCACCCACATTCCTGCAGAGCTTGACCAAAGCCTCCCCAATACGGTCATGCCTTGCGTCGATAGACCCTTTGAACGGTCCGAGCCAGGGGTCCTGGTCGTATATTTTCTTTGCCATAATCTTGGTCATATATGAGAATCTATTGTCCGTCGTTCCCTTCAACGCTTTCACGCACGGTGCGAAGGTACCCCCTGCAGCCTTTTATCAGTTCCCCGCTCTCCTTGACGAGGCCCGCTATGTCGTCGAGGCTCGTCCCGGGGTCTTCCACCTTGGCGGCTATTTCTTCCAGGCGCGCCATCGCCTTCGTATAATCGAATTCCTGTTCCATGATACTTCCTGTCATTTTGCAACATCAACTTTTTCCACACCGGCCTGGATCCTTCCGTCGGCGAACATCACCGATATGACGTCCCCCGGCTTTACGCCGGAGGCCCCGGCAAGCTTTACGCCCTTAGCATCCAGGGCGAGGGAGAACCCTCTCTTGAGCACGTTGCGGGGGTCGGTGGCGGCAATCTTCTGCTCCAGCATGGCTACACGGGCCTCGGCTGCCGCAACCATTCCGCGGACCCCGCTCCTTATTCCTTTTTCCGCGAAAGCCAGCCTGGATTCCAGGGCGGCCATCCGGCTGCGGAATGCCAGGGCCAGGCGGGTTTCGTATGCCGTAATGCGTCCGTCGGCCGCCGCGGTGAGTTCAAGGAACATGTCCGCAAGTGCGGTCGGGGTCTTGACATGGTCGCAGGCCACCATGTCCGCTACGTGGAAATCCTTGTCGTGGCCTATCGCGGTTATCACCGGCACGGGGAAACGGGCTATCGCCGCCGCAAGGGCGTAGTCGTCGAAACACACCAGATCCATGTCGGACCCTCCGCCCCTGAGCAGGAGCACAGCATCGTAGCGTATACCGCACGCAGCGATGGCGGCCATAGCGTCACATATGGATTCGGGCGCCGCCTCTCCCTGCATGAGCGCAGGGAAGAAATCGAGCCGGTAGGCAAACCCCCATGCATTCCCCAGCAGGTGTCTGCGGAAATCCTGGAGACCGGCCGCACCTTCGGCCGATATTATCGCCAAATAATAAGGCAATTCATTGAGCCTCAGCCCTTTTTGACGGTCCATGAGGCCCTCTTTAGTGAGTTTTTCTATTGTCTGCTGACGCTTAAGCTGCTGGGCGCCGACAGTGTAGGTGGCGTCGATGTCGTCAATGACCAGGGAAAGCCCGTACACCTCGTGGAAATTCACGGCCGCCCTGAGCAGGACTTCGGTCCCTGCCGAGATCCCTTTCCCTGTCGAGCCCTTGAACTTGGCGTCCAACAAGGAATAATAGCCTCCCCAGATGATGCCCCGCACCTTGGCTATCACCCTGCCCTTTTCACTTTGAACCAGGTCCAGGTAGCAATGTCCGGTGGAACGGACATTCATCTGGGCTATCTCGGCCCTCACCCAGATCCGGTCCGGGAAGAGGTCTCCGAGAGCCCCCTTCATGTCTTGTTGCAGAGTATACAGGTCTATGACTTCCCTTTCCATTCCGAAAAGCTGACAGTTTGTAAATATAGGAAAAATCCGCGGAATTCCCTATACTTTGCCCGGAAGAAGGGAAGCTTTAGATAGACAGGACGTTAAGGACGTTGATAAGTTCGGGATTGATGGGCTTGTCCTGCTTGATGGCCCGGCTGAAAGGCACATACACCACCCTGTCGTTGACAACGCCCATCATGACGTTGCGCTGTCCTTCCTTCAGGGCCTCGATGGCCGCCACCCCCAGCCTGGAAGCCAGGATGCGGTCGTAGGCCGAAGGAGTGCCGCCGCGCTGCAGATGGCCGAGGATGGTCACCCTCACGTCGTATTCGGGATGCTCCTTGCGCATGCGCTCTGCATAGTGCATGGCTCCCCCGTCCTTGGGACTTTCCGACACCAGCACGATCGAGGAATTCTTGCTCTTGCGGAAACCCCTCTTGATGAATTGGTCGAGCTGGTCGAAAAGGGTCTGGTCCTCGGGGATGATCGCGGCCTCGGCCCCGGCAGCTATGGCGGAATTCTGGGCGAGGAACCCGGCGTCACGCCCCATGACCTCGATGAAGAATATGCGGTCGTGGCTGGTGGCCGTATCGCGTATCTTGTCGACGCATTCCACGATGGTGTTGAGCGCGGTGTCGTAGCCGATGGTGGAGTCCGTGCCGTAGAGGTCGTTGTCGATGGTGCCGGGAAGGCCTATGCACGGAATGTCATATTCCCGGGCGAGGTCGCGGGCACCGGTGAGCGAACCGTTGCCCCCGATGACTATAAGGGCATCGATTCCAAACTTGTGCAGGTTGTCAACAGCCTTCCTGCGGCCTTCAGGTGTCATAAAGTCCTTGCTGCGGGCGGTCTTGAGGAATGTACCGCCACGCTGTATGGTATTGGAGACACTTTCTGTCGTCAATTCTTTGATATCCCCCGCGATGAGGCCTTCATAGCCCCTGTAGATTCCGAAGACTTTCAACCCTTCGAATATGGCCGAGCGGGTGACGGCCCTTATTGCGGCGTTCATTCCGGGGGCGTCGCCTCCGGAAGTAAGTATGCCGATAGCTTTGATCTTTTCCATATACAGGGCCTTGTTCACTGCAAATAACATACCTTGCAGACATCCGGCAACGAGTTTTTAACCGATCTTAAAATTTTCCGAAAAGTAGCACCCCCCCCCCGATTATTTTGACTTTTGGTAGAATTTTCCTTCTTTTATTAAAAAATACTTATATTTGCGACATGAACGCAGATCTCCATGAAATAGGAGTGAAGGAAGTCCAAAGGATCATTCCGGCAAAAGTTGCGGACAATTTGTCGGACGATTTCTTCATTGCAGAAATCAATGACGTTGAGGAACTCGGCAAACTCCGGGAACCGCACCGTTTCGGAGGCTACCTCATCTTCTATTGCGTAGAGGGGGAACTTTCGATCGAGATCAATCTAAAGCATTACATCATTACGGAGGGGGCCATCCTTTTATCCATCCCGGGCAACATTGTGTGCAGTTTCCCTGAAGAATCCCGCAAGAAATGCAAATTCGTGGCTTTGGCCGCATCGAAGGAACTGCTTACCCAGGGCAGGGTGGATTTCCCCCACCTTTTCAATGAAAGCCTCAATATCATCAACGATCCATGCATCCACCCGGACCAAGAGGATGTCGGGATACTCGACAGATACCTCAGGCTCATTTACAAGCTTTCTACCCGCGGAGGAAGCATAGCAATCAGGGAAGCCGTGAGTTCCGTCCTGATTTCGGTCTTCTATTTCATAAGCGACATCTGGAAGAAGGACATCCAGAATGCCGAAAGGCGCCCGAAAGGACCTCCCTCGACATCAAGGTCAAAGCTGGTCTTCGAGAATTTCATCAAACTCGTGGGAGAGTATCATACCGTCGAAAGGAACATGGCCTTCTACGCCGGGAAACTGGGCCTTACTCCAAAATATCTTTCAAAGCAGATAAAGCAGGTGACAGGCCGCAGCGGTCCGGACTGGATAGATTCCTTCGTGATAGTGGAGGCCAAAAACTTCCTTAAATACTCCGACCTTCCGGTCAAGGAGATAGTCAAGAAGCTGAATTTCACCAACTCCAGCGTCTTCCACAAGTTCTTCAAGGCCCACACCGGAATGACTCCCAGCGAATACAGGCGCTAGATTCCCATATCTTTGAGGATCAACTCGAATGCCGGCTCCAGCACGGTGCCGTGATCCTTACCCTCGAATTCGTAGATGGGGATCTCCCCGTTCCCGATACCTTCCAGCACCGATTTCAGATACAGGTTTTCCTCGAACCGGGCCATCATCTCCTTGGAGCGTTCGCCGGTGAAGAGTATCAGGCGGGTGCCGAGTTTGCGGATGTTCCCAAGCGGCGCCATGCAGTCCACCACGGGAGTCGTGGCGGACAGTCCCCTTTCCCTCCGGATGGTATAGTGTGTCGCTGTCTGCCCGCTGATGGGATAATATGCCGCGACACTGTCGGCATCGATGCCTTCTGCGGCGAGCCAGCCCTTGTCAAGGGCAAGTTATATTCCAGATGGTACGATGCCGAACTTCTGGTCCCCGAAGAAGAAGACATCCCCTTGAAGGAACGCGTGAGAAGAGCCAACGAAATCACCTGCAGGATAGGCCATCCCGTCCAGGATACTATCCTCATTTCCATCCACGTGAACGCCGCCGGCAACGGCAAGAAATGGTACAACGCCACCGGCTGGAGCTGCTACACCTACTACGGCCACAGCCTCTCCGACAAACTGGCCACTTGCCTCTGTGACGCCGCCATCAAGAACCTCCCCGGCCACCGCCTAAGAGCCGACTTCTCCGACGGTGATCCCGACATCGAAGCCCCGTATTACATCCTCAAACACACCCTCTGCGCAGCGGTACTCACGGAAAACGGGTTCATGGATTCGCCCCTCAGCCTGGCCTTCCTGGAATCCGACGAAGGCAAGAAAGCTATCATCACCCTCCACGTTGAAGGGATCATAGATTTCATCAACCAGCGCGCCAACGAGTCACTATAATTCCACCCCACCCTTCCCCTCCGCCTCGACACCCAACCGTGTCGGGGCTTTTTGTAATTTGGAGTCAGCATTTATGACAACTGTCTGTCAATTTGCATTTGTTGTTTCATTTTATTGCTCAATCTTATACGTCTTTACATAAAATTCATTAAATTTGTACATTGCAGCGCACCAATCACATATTCGCCACCAGTTTGATAATTACGAGATATGTATAGAATATTAAGCCCAAGTCAATCTATCCCAAAGGCTTATCTCCGTGATAAACCAGAAGTGCAAGATGTCGTGACGTTCAAAAATGCCATGAAGGATTTGTTGGCTCGCATCAATCCCGATGAGCACGAAGAGTTTAATAAGAATCTCGTTGCCGAGTTCTTTAATAG
>CAJOQW010000052.1 GCA_905236955.1 uncultured Bacteroidales bacterium | reverse complement strand
GATGCTCAACCGAAGAATTCTCCGAATCAAGGCGTTCAAGGTCATTTATTCGAGGACGGAGAACCCGTCGATGACGTTGAAGGAAGGCGAAGGCCAACTGGAACTTTCGTGTGAATCCACCAGGGATCTATGGCTGTTCATGCTGGCTGTCACCAAGGCCCTTACGGACGAAGCCAGGAGCCGTATCGAGGCCGCCAGGGGAAAGTTCAACCCCACGGAGGAGGAGCGCAACCCCAACCTCAAGTTCGCCGAAAACCGCATAGCGGCCCTGTTTGCGGCCGATCCCGACTTCACCAGGATAGTCGGCCGGAAGAAGTTCTCCTGGGACCAGTACGACGTCTTCCTCAGGCATCTCTACGACACCCTCCGCACCCGCGACTACTACAAGGCATATATGGCTTCCGCCGAATGCGGCCTCAAGGAGGACGCCGCCCTTTGGAAGAATATCTTCGAGAATGAATTCGAGGACAATGCCGAACTCGAAGACATCCTGGAAGACATGCGCATATGGTGGAATGACGACCTCCCGTACGCCCTCATCTGGTGCTGCCGCACCATGGATGAGCTGGGCCGCGGCAAGCCGTGGTCCCTCCTTCCGCTGTACATGAGCGACCTTTCCGACAAGACGGAAAGCGACAAGGCCTTTGTGTTCAAACTCATCCGTACCGCATTTGCCAATTACGACGACTATGTGTCGCGAATCGCCGGAATCACCCCAAAATGGGATAGGAGCCGCATCTGCTCTACGGACCTTGCGCTGATAGTGGCGGGGCTGGCGGAAAATGCCGCGTTCCCGGAACTCCCATCGGGGGTCACCATCAACGAATATGTCGAAATCTCAAAGTATTATTCCACTCCGGAAAGCCGTTCCTTCGTCAACGGAATACTGGATAAATTAATCAACACCAAATAGTCATGAATTTGCTTTTTACATTGCTCCAGGCCCAGGCATCCGCTCCGGCGGCTCAGGGCCAGTCCGCAGGCGGCGGCATGGGCTTCTGGCTCATGATAATCCTCATGTTCGTGGTCATGTGGCTCTTCATGATCCGTCCCCAGCGCAAGCAGCAGAAGGAAATGGAGAACTTCCGCAATTCCCTCAAGAAAGGCGACAAGGTAGTCACCGCAGGCGGAATCTACGGAACCGTCCAGGAAATCCAGGACAGGACCGTCCTCATCAAGGTGGACGGGGATGTGAAACTCCGCGTCGACAAGAACTCCATCCAGCGCGACTTCACCGATGGCGCCCAGCCTTCGGTCCAGCAGCAGCCGCAGAAACCCGAGAAGCAGGAGAAATATTGATACGCCAGCCATGAAGAGATGGACCTCATTTCTTCTGTGTCTGTTCCTGTCTGCCAGTATCTGGCTCATCTACAACCTTTCTCAGGCCCACACCGACATTGTGAGCCAAGAGGTCGTGGCCGAAAGCAACATCGAGGGCAGGGCCGGCCGGTCCAGTGACGCCGTAACCATGTCGGCGCGGTGCACCGCATCCGGTTTTCGGCTCCTGCGCATCGCCTTGCGCAGGGGAAGTACGGTGGTCCGGTTCTCTGCAGACGACCTCGCTCACTCGGACGGGGACTATTACAGCATCTCTTCTTCGCAGCTTCTCCGCTATGCCGAGAGCATCTTCGGACCGGGGGTTAAGGTGGAGTCCTTCCTCTTCGACCGCGCATCCTTCCGTTTCATACCGGAAAACAACAAAAAGGTGCCGGTCCGTCCCGTCAAACTGCTCTCCTTCCGACCTCAGTACTCCCTGGCCTCCCAACTGCTCGTAAGGCCCGACTCCGTTATCGTGTACGGTCCATCCGAGGTGATAGGCAGGATTGAGGAAGTTTATACCCGCACCATCTCGCTGAGTGACATACACAGTAATACCCACGGTGAAGCCAGGCTGGAAACTCCGACGGGTGTGAGATTGTCCGACGACAAGGTCGAGTATTCATTCGAAGTGTCGAGATACGTCGAACTCAAGGCATCCCTGCCCATAGCTGTCCGCAATGTCCCCTCGGGGATAATCCTCAGGTCGTATCCCACCACCGCCGAAGTCGTTTTCAAATGCGTTTTCCCCATCATCACCGATCCTGCCGGAATAGTGGGTTGCTATGTGGACTACGACGAGTTCCAGGGCAGCATCACAGGCCGTTGTGTGGTAAGGCACGACCCGCTCCCGAAAGGGGTGATGGAATGCCGGATCGACCCTCAGGTGGTGGAATGTGTGGAAAGTCTCGAAAATGAATGAGACCATCCTCATAACGGGCGCCATTGGCAGCGGCAAGTCGGAAGTATGCAGGTATCTGGCCTCCAAAGGCTATCCTGTCTATGACAGCGACTCCCGTACGAAAGCCCTTTATTCTTCCGTGCCCGGCCTCGTGGAGAGGGTGGAAGAAGCAACGGGCGTTCCTTTCGCCGGAATATCCGTCATCTTCAAGGACCCGGTGAAAAGGGCCGCCCTGGAAAAAGTGGTCTATCCGGAGGTGCTGAAGGACCTGGCCTCATGGAAGGAAGAGCAGCATTCACCTCTGCTTTTCATCGAATCGGCCATTGCCTTGGAGAAGCCCGCTTTCGACGGCACCTATGACAAGGTGTGGCTGGTCTCGGCCCCTCGGGACATGCGCATTGCAAGGAACCCGAAGGTGACGGAAAGGGAAGGCTCCCAGATGCCGGCAGACCTTTCCAGGGCGGACCGCATCCTGGAAAACGATTCTTCGATAAAGGAATTACACGAGAAAATAGACAAAATATTGAACGATATCATGAAAACAGATCTCAGCAAGATTCTTTCGGTAGCCGGCCAGCACGGCCTCTTCCGCTACCTCGCACTTGCCCGTAACAACTCGGTCATCGCCGAGTCCCTCGAAGACGGGCACCGCACGGTCTTCGATTCACGCAGCAGGGTTACAACCCTCGCCGACATAGCCATTTATACGGCGGACGGCGAACTCAAGATCAAGGATGTGTTCATGGCCATTGACAAGGCCCTGGACGGAGCCGAGGCTCCCGCCACAAAGGGTGACGACGCAGCCCTGAAGGAACTCTTCGGGAAGGCTGTCCCCAATTACGATTCAGAGCGCTTCTACGTGTCCCACATGCGCAAGATTGTGGAGTGGTACAAGGACCTCAAAAAGTTCGCGTCACTCGATTTCGTCGAGGAGGAAGGGGAGGAATCCGGCGAAGCGTGATGAAGAGCGTACAGGTAATCACCCTCGGTTGTTCCAAGAATACTGTGGACACCGAGCATCTGCTCGCCCAGTTGCCGGAGGATGCTTTTAAGATCCTCCCGGAAGACTGGTCGGGCCCGGTCGATTATCTGCTCGTGAATACCTGCGGGTTCATAGGTGACGCCAAGGAGGAAAGCATCAATGCCCTTCTGGAACAGGCTGGAAGACGGAGTGCCGGGCAGGCAGGCCGTCTTTTCGCCTTCGGATGCCTGAGCCAGCGTTATGCTTCGGAATTGCCGGCTCTGATCCCGGAGGTGGATGCCTGGTTCGGAGCCCGCGACCTCGATCCCCTGGTGGGGGCGCTTGGGGCCGTCCCGGAAGACAGCCTGCGCACAAGCCGCCGTTTCGGGGGAGGCCCATACTCCTATCTCAAGATTTCCGAAGGCTGCGACCGGCGTTGTTCCTACTGCGCCATACCCTTGATACGGGGGGCGCACCGTTCGGTACCGTTGGAGCGCATCGTGCGAGAGGCGGAAGGACTTGCCGCCAGAGGAGTGAAGGAACTGATACTCATAGCCCAGGACACCACTTATTATGGTCTGGACCTGTATGGCAGGAGACGCCTGGCCGATGTCCTGGAGGCTCTCTCACAGGTTCCCGGCATTGAATGGATAAGGGTGCATTATTCCTATCCGGAAGGTTTTCCGGAAGATGTCATCGACGCGATGGCTTCAAATCCCAAGATTTGCCGGTATCTGGACATCCCGCTCCAGCATATATCCGACAAAGTGCTTGCGGACATGCACCGCAGCGTGGACGGAGCCCGTATCAGGTCACTTGTCAGCCGCATGAGGGAGCGCATCCCCGGTGTGGTGCTGCGCACCACCCTTATAGTAGGCCATCCTGGCGAAGGCCCTTCGGAGTTCGGGGAACTGCTCGATTTCGTAAGCGAAGCCCGTTTCGAGAGGCTCGGTGCATTCAAGTATTCCGAAGAAGAAGGCACCTGGGGTGCGGAGCATCTTCAGGATGATGTCTCCCCGGAAGAGAAGCAGCACCGCTATGACATCCTCATGGAACTTCAGAAAGGCATTTCAGCGGAGTTCAACGAGTCCCGTGTCGGCAAGGAGTACCGGGTGCTGGTAGACTCCGTGATGGACGGCAGGCTCGTCGCCCGCAGCGGGTACGAGAGTCCTGAAGTGGACGGGGAAATAATCGTTTCCTGTCCGGAAGGGACTGATTTGCAATCGCTTGTGGGAGAATTCGTGAACGTCCGCATCACTGAGGCCCTCGATTACGATCTTGTTGCACATCTTGTCCTATAATTTTTTTATATTTGTATGAGTACTGAAACCCGACATATGGAAAGGCATCCCGAGCTCGAAATAGACCTGGACAAGATCGTCGCGACCAAGTTTCCCGGCAAGAAAATCCCCAGGTGGTTCATTAACTGGCTGAAGCGTTTTATCCATCAGGATTACTTGAACGGCTTCTTCACCCGCGGCTATGAAGGTGTGGAGTTCTGCACCGAGGCTCTCAAATATCTTGACATCGACATCGAGGTGGAAGGTCTCGGGAATGTGGAAGTTCCGGAAGGTTCGCTCATGACATTCGCCAGCAACCATCCTCTCGGAGGCGTTGACGGAATCGCTCTCGTCAGCGTGATCGGTAACCATTTCGGGGAGAACGTCAAGGTGATGGTCAACGACTTCCTGATGTTCCTCAAGGGCCTGGCCCCGCTATGCATCCCCATAAACAAGACGGGGGGCCAGTCCCGCAACCTGCCTTTGCTGGTACGGCAGATGTATCAGTCCGACAATAACGTGATAGTATGTCCGGCGGGGCTCTGCTCCCGAAAGATAGACGGCAAGATACAGGATATCGCATGGAGCAAGAACTTCATCAAGATGAGCATCCAGAGCGGGCGCTACGTTGTGCCCGTACACTTCGTGGGCAGGAACAGCAAACGTTTCTACAATGTTGCTTCCCTTTGCAAGTGGCTCAAGCTCAAGTTCAACTTCGCCATGCTCCTGCTTCCGGACGAACTCTATCGTGCCCGTCACGGAAAGTACAAGATCATATTTGGAAAACCCGTTCCTTCCTCTGCCTTCGACGAGTCCAGGTCGGCTTACGACTGGGCACAGTGGGTGCGGGAAGAGGTATATAAGCTATAGGACCATGGAAAAGATCATCGACCCTGTAAGCGTGGACCTGCTGAAGGCGGAACTTACGCCGGACAAGAAACTACGCAACACGAACAAGGGCGGCAACGAAATCTACATCATAGATGCCCATGATTCCCCCAACGTCATGCTTGAGGTGGGCCGCCTGCGCGAGATTTCATTCCGCCAGGCCGGGGGAAGCAGCGGATTGAGCGCCGACATAGACGAATTCGATACCATGCCCGTCCCATACAAGCAGTTGGTCGTTTGGGATCCGGATGCCGAAGCCATCCTCGGCGGGTACCGCTACATTCTCGGCTCCGATGTCACCTACGATGAAAACGGCCAGCCGAAACTGGCCACTGCCCACATGTTCCGTTTCAGCGACGTCTTCATCAAGGAATACATGCCTCATGTCATGGAACTGGGACGCAGTTTCGTATCTCCCGACTACCAGAGTTCCAAGGCAGGGGCCAAAGCCCTTTTCTCCCTGGACAATCTTTGGGACGGCATTGCCACGGTGGCCCTGCATCATCCGCAGATAATCTATTTCTTCGGGAAGATGACCATGTATCCGTCGTACGACCGCCTTTCCCGCGACCTAATCCTTCATTTCCTGTGGAAACATTTTCCCGATCCCGAGGAACTGGTGCGTCCTATCAAGCCCTGCATGCCCGAAACGAATCCACGCTTGATGGACCTTATACTCAAGGACCAGGACTTCAAGTCGGATTATCGCAACCTTAAGGACGCCGTCCGCCAACTGGGCACTCAAATCCCGCCTTTGGTGAATTCATACATGAACACCTCTTCCACCATGAAGATGCTGGGTACCGCGATCAACGAGGAGTTCTCGGATGTGGAAGAAACCGGAATACTGGTCTGCTACAATGAGATGTATCCGGAAAAGAGGGACCGCCATGCCAATTCTTTCCTCGGAGAGTGGAAGGAAAGGCTTTCTGCCAGGTTCCCGAGGCTGAAACCCGAGACTACCGAAAAATTCATCCGACGCCGCAACCAGGTACGCGACAAGGTGTTCGAACGTTTCAAGAACAGGCGTAATGCCGCGAAGGAAGCGGAAGATAAAAAATAAAAGGTGGAACCATAAGCCGGTTTCTGTTTTTGAATCTGCCATTTATCTTCGCAACCTACCCCCCGGCATCGGGCGGGCCGCCCTCGTCTGCCGGTATAT
>CAJOQW010000051.1 GCA_905236955.1 uncultured Bacteroidales bacterium | reverse complement strand
GCAGGCCCGGCAGGTCTTCTTCAGGGACAGAAGTTACAGGTTCTATGATATGGGTGTAGGACATCACGCCGAGGCGCTCCTGACAAAGCATGAGCACCATGCTGCGTGCCTCTTCTTCGGGATAAAGCGCCTTCAGCGCCTTCACCCCGTCATGGATGAAATCTGAAAGCAGCACTATCCGTTCTCTATTATGTCACTTAGGAAGTCGGTCATGTCGATACCTGCGGCACGTACCATCTTAGGCACCAGGGAGGCGCTTGTCATCCCGGGGATGGTGTTGACCTCCAGGAAGTAAAGGCCATCCTCGGCAAGGATGTAGTCCATCCTCACCACTCCGGCGCAGCCGAGGTTCGAGTATATCTTGGATGTGGTGCTCCGGACCAGATGGACGATTTCGTCGGAAGCCTCGGCGGGACAAACCTCGCGGCTGTGGCCGTTGTATTTTGCGTCGTAGTCGAAATACTCGTTCTCGGTGATTATCTCAATTATGGGAAGGGTCTTTATCTCGCCGCCGGTACGATAGGCGGCACAGGTGAACTCACGACCGGATATGCCTTGCTCCACCAGCACCGTCGGGCCTTCGGCGAAGGCATAGTTCACCGCCGTCACCAGGTCCTTGGCCTCCTTGACACATGTGACCCCGAAACTGGAGCCGCCTATGGTCGGCTTGACGAATACCGGGAACCGGAGCTTGCGCGCAGTTTCAGCGGCGAAACCCCTGATATCTTCCCCTTTGTGCACGAAGGTGTCGGGAGCACATTTCACTATGCCGAGGTCACGGATATAACTCTTGCAGGCATATTTGTCGAAGGCTATGGCCGATATTGCGGAAGAGCAGGTGCTGAACGGGATGCCCAGCATCTCGAGATAGCCCTGCAGCTGGCCGCTTTCCCCCGGAGCCCCGTGCTGCACTATATACACATAATCGAATTTGACTTTCTCGCCGAGGACGTTCACGCTGAAATCGGTCTTGTCTATCTCGGGACGGGCTCCTTCCGGGAAAGTCACCTTCATGGCGTCCTTCTTCTTGAAGGCGACAAGCTGCCAACGGCCGAAACGGGCGAAGATTTCGTACACGTCGTACTTGTATCCGTCTATCCTGGATGCGATGAATTCACCGCTGCGGCATGCGACCTCCCATTCCGAGGAGTCGCTTCCGTACATAACAGCTATAGTCTTGTACATTTTCTATTCGAAATAATACTCTTCCTGATTATCGTCGGCCTTCGAGCCGTCGGACATTTCAGTCCCGGTGCAGCCGAGGTCCGCGGTCATGCCTGCGGGAGCCCTGAACTTGTCGTTCTCGCTTATGCCGACGGTTCCGTCCGAGAGGCACTTCTGCATCCAGAGGCCCCATATCGGCAGGGCCGAGGCGGCCCCCTGTCCGAGGGCGCTGTTGCTGAAATGGACATACCTGTCCTCGAACCCCACCCACACTCCTGCGGTGATGCTGGGGGTATAACCTATGAACCAGGTGTCGGAGTTGTCGTTGGTGGTACCGGTCTTGCCGGCTATCTCGCCTTTAAGGCCATATATCCTGCGGAGCCTGGAACCGGTGCCGCTGTTGACGACTCCCTGCATCATGTTGACCATCAGATATGCCGTGCGCTCGCCTATGGCCTCGCGCCTGTGGTCCACGAATTCGGATATCACATTTCCGTCGCTGTCCTCGATGCGGGTGACGTAAAGCGGGGTGATGTACACGCCCTTCGACGGGAAGGTGTTGTACGCGCCCACCATCTCGAAGGGACTGAGGTCCGCCGGACCGACGCAAAGGGCATATACTTCGTCCAGATGGCTGTGGATACCCATCTTGCGCATCATGTCCGCCATGGCATGCGGTCCGAACTGCTTCATGAGGTAGGCGGAGATGTTGTTGGAAGAGTTGGTAAGGCCCCACTTGAGGTTGACCGTCTTACCTATCCACTCGGCCTTGTCGGTGGAACGGGGGGTCCATTCGCTGCCGTCGCCCGCGAGGAAACTCTGCGGCATGTCTATGACCTTGTCGCACGGGGTCATGCCTTCCTGCATGGCAAGGGTATAGAGGAAGGGCTTGATGGTGGAACCGACCTGGCGCTTGCCCATGGACACGTTGTCATACTTGAAATAGCGGTAGTTGGGACCGCCCACATAGGCCTTGACGTGCCCCGTGCCCGGCTCCATGGCCACGAAGCCGCAACGCAGCATGCCCTTGTAATAGCGGATGCTGTCGTCGGGGGTCATCGTGGTATCGATATATCCTTTCTTGTTCCAGGCGAAAACCCTCATTTTGACTGGTTTGTCGAACTGGGCGAGGATTTCGGCATCGGACTTGCCGGACTTGTGCTGGAGACGGTAGCGGTCGGACCAGCGGCGGGCGTTGCGCATCAGCCTTTCCCGGGT
>CAJOQW010000050.1 GCA_905236955.1 uncultured Bacteroidales bacterium | reverse complement strand
GGCTCCCGCCAAGCCGGAAAATCCCTCGGTCGAAGTGAAGATAGACCCCGACGGCCTGCAGGACAGGGTGGTGAAACTCCCCTTCAACGCCGGTTACAGCTACTATTGCGACGGCAAGAAAGTGTGGTATTCCGGCGGAAGCGGAACCATGGTGTTCGACTTCAGGACCGGCAAGAGCGAAGAGGCCGCGAAGGGCCGGATGAATTACCGCACAGGGAACAAGAAGGCGGTAATCATGGAAGGCGGAGGAATCACACTCGCCCCGCTCGGGGACAGGATGCACGGCGAACCCGTTTCCACCAAGGATGTGGTGGCGACGGTGGATTATTCGCAGGAATGGCCGCAGATCTTCGACGAGGTATGGCGCGCCTTCCGCGACGGCTTCTACCTGGAGAACATGCACGGCCGCGACTGGAAGGCCATCAAGGAGAAATATGCCGTGCTGCTGCCATACGTCAAGACCAGGCTGGACCTCAATTACGTCATCGGGGAGATGATTTCCGAACTGGCCTGCGGACATGCATATGTGAGCCCGGGAAGCTATCCTTCGGCGGACAAGGTCCCCATGGGCCTGCTCGGGGCGGAACTCTCCAAAGACGGTTCCGGCTACTTCCGCATCGACCGCATCCTTAAGGGTGCTCCCTACCGTGCAATCCTGCGTTCGCCCCTCACCGAGCCCGGAGTCGGAGTGTCTGAAGGACAATATATTACCGCTATAGACGGGGTGGACGTAAAGGATGTACCGAATATTTACTCCCTACTTGTTGGAAAGGCTGGGGTCCTAACCGAACTCACTATAAACGACTCCCCTGCAAAGGGAGGGAAGAAGGTGGTGGTGAAACCCGTCTCCGACGAGTACCCGCTGTACCACTACGAGTGGGTCCGGAACAACATCAGGACCGTGAACGAACTTTCGGGCGGAAAGGTGGGCTACATCTACATCCCCGACATGGGTGTCGAGGGGCTCAGTGAGTTCGCCCGCTATTATTACCCCCAGCTCGACAAGGAGGCCCTCATCATCGACGACCGCGGCAACGGCGGCGGCAATATCTCCCCGATGGTGATCGAGCGCCTGCAGCGTGAGGCATACCGTCTTACCATGAGGCGCGGATCCGACCTTACCGGCACCACCCCCGAAGGCACCCAGACCGGCCCGAAGGTACTGCTGATCAACAAGTACAGCGCTTCCGACGGCGACCTCTTCCCGTGGAGTTTCAAGGCTGCCGGGCTGGGGACGGTCATAGGCACCCGCAGCTGGGGCGGCATCATCGGCATAAGCGGCTCGCTCCCGTACATGGACGGCACCGACGTGCGCGTTCCCTTCTTCACCAACTACGACGCCAAGACGGGCGGATGGATAGTGGAGAACCACGGGGTGGATCCCGACATTGTGCTGGAGAACGACCCGATAAAGGAATGGAACGGCACCGACGAGCAGTTGCTCAAGGCCATCGAGGTGGCACTGGAGCAGATCAAGGACCGCAAGCCGCTTCCCGGGGTTCCCGCACCCAGGACGTTCAAGGACCTGGGTCTGCCGGATCTGTCATTCTGAGCGAAGCGGAGATTCTTATACAAACTATTCGTGTGATGCGAAGCGCTGTTCCGCCAGCGCTTCGTATTTTGTTCCGGGCCGGCCGTAATTGGCGTAGGGATGGATGCTTATGCCGCCGCGGGGGGTGAAGAGGCCCGTGACCTCTATGTATTTCGGGTCCATCAGCCCTATGAGATCCTTCATGATGGTGTTGACGCAGTCTTCGTGGAAAGCCCCGTGGTTGCGGAAAGAGCCCAGGTAAAGCTTCAGGCTCTTGCTCTCCACCATGCGCACGTCCGGGATGTAGCTGATGCGTATTTCGGCGAAGTCGGGCTGGCCGGTGACAGGGCACTGCGACGTGAATTCAGGACAGTTGAAACGCACCCAATAATCATTCTCCCGGTTCATGTTCACGAAGGTTTCGAGCACTTCGGGGGCGTATCCGGTTGCATATGCTGTCTTTTTACCAAGGGCCTTCAGGCCTTCTTCCTTGCGTTCCATATCTATTCTATATCGTTGATTTTAAACGGATTGTACGAGATGCCGCTGTCGTAGGCGTCTTCCCCTTCGACGGCTTTGAGCCGCTTCACAGCAGCGCTGGTGACGGGAAGGATGACGATTTCGTAGAGGACCTTGAAACCGACCTGTACGAGCATCATGGTCACCAGGGTCCTGAACGGGGTGCCCCAGAATGCTATCGGCATGAAGATGAGGGAGTCGCAGAACTCGCCCGCGAAAGAGGATAGGATGGCCCTCCAGCCGAAACCGCGGCCGCCCGAAGCCACTTTCATCTTGCTTAGCACCAATGAATTGAGCGTGCTGCCGGCAAGGAAAGCCAGGACCGATCCCAGAACGACGCGGGGAGCCATTCCAAAGACGAAATCGAAGTGTTCGCCTCCCTGCCAGAAACCTGCGGCGGGAAGCCATACGGCTATCTGCCCGAACAACACCGTCAGTACGTTCATGGCGAAGGCGAGCCATATCACCAGCCGGGCCTTGCGGTAACCGTACACTTCGGTGAAGCAGTCGTTGAGGATGTACGACAACGGGAACACCAGCACGGCGCAGGGCAGGGTGATCTTGGATCCGATGGCGAAAACTTTGGTAGCCAGCAGATTGCTGGTTATGAGGCATACCGTGAACAGCACGGCCATGCACACAAAATTGACTGAAAATTGCGCTTTATGTTTCATGATCAAGTTTTTATAGTGGTACCTTGGACACTTGAACCTTCAGGTTCGCGGTGCAAAGATAGCAAGTTTTTTCATTCCCAATGACCGATATATTTGCTATCTTTGCAGCATGGCTGAAGCCTTTTCCTCCGTATTGAAAGAGTTCAACAAATCCCTGGGCCAAAAACTCAGGGAATCGCTGGTTTCGGTGATGCCTGTCAGCGTGCTGGTATTCGTCCTCTCCATCACACCGTGGGTGGATATCAGCCACAATGAACTGACTGTCTTCGCAATAGGCGCAATCCTGCTCATAGCGGGCATCAGCCTCTTCAATCTGGGGGCCGACCTGGCCATGACCCCGATGGGGCAGTATATAGGCGAAGGCCTCACCAAATCCCGCAAACTCTGGGTCCTGCTGACGGTATGCTTCCTCATGGGCCTGCTCATCACCATCGCCGAACCCGACCTTGCCGTGCTCTCAAACCAGGTGAGCGCCGTCATGAACGGCACGCTGCTCATCGTCACGGTGGGAATAGGCGTCGGGCTGTTCCTCCTCATCGGGGTCGTCAAGATCCTTTTCCACGTTGACCTGACCAGCCTGCTGCTGTTCTTCTACATGATCCTGTTCTGCATGGCTGCGCTTCTGATAGAATCGGGAAGGGGCTCGTTCCTCCCCATGTCCTTCGACTCGGGCGGCGTCACCACGGGGCCCATCACGGTGCCGTTCATCATGGCTCTCGGCGTGGGCATAGCGCTCAGCGTGGGCGGGCGGAACGCGAGCGAGAACTCCTTCGGCCTCATCGCCCTCTGTTCGGTAGGCCCCATCGCCGCGGTGCTCCTGCTTTCGATGACTTCCACCGGCAGCCTCACCTACGCCGTCCCCGACTTCTCCATGGAATCCATACTCGAAGAAGGCGCAGGCGTGCTGTTCCTGGAAAAAATGCAGGAAGTGGGCAAGTCGCTCGTGCTCATTGTCGTTTTCTTCTTCATCCTGCAGGCCTTGGTCCTCAGGCTGCCCAAGTCCAAGATAGTCCAGATCATCATCGGGATAGTCTATACTTTCGTGGGGCTGGTGCTCTTCCTCGCGGCGGTAACCCTGGCCTTCATGCCCATCGGCTTCAAGATCGGCAGCCAGATGGCCGCCCACAGTCCAGCGCTGCTCATAGGCTTCGCCTTCATCCTGGGCATGGTGGTGGTGCTGGCCGAGCCGGCCGTCCACGTGCTCAACAACCAGGTGGAGGAAATAACCGGAGGCGAGGTGTCGAAAACCCAGATGATGACCGCCCTCTCCGTGGGCGTAGGCGTTTCCATCGGTCTTTCGGTCCTGCGCGTATATTTCGGGTTCTCGCTGCTGTATTACCTCATTCCGGGCTACCTGATATCCCTGGGCCTGTCCTTCTTCGTGCCCAAACTTTATACGGCAATCGCCTTCGACTCCGGCGGAGTGGCCAGCGGCCCGCTGACATCCAGTTTCATATTGCCCCTGGTAATCGGCGCCTGCTGCACCATGCAGGGCGGGAGCGCGGTCTTGGATTTCGCCTTCGGGGTCGTTTCAATGGTGGCCATGACTCCGCTCATAACCATCCAGAGCCTGGGCTTCAAGTCGGTAATGAGCGTACGCCGGCGCGACAACAAGGCCATGCAGCGCATCCTTGCAGCCGCGGACGACCAGATAATCTATTTCGAATAGTATGGAAGCTACACGGAACATAGCCCCGATGAAACTGGAAGTGCTGGTAGCCATAGTCCACAACGACAAGGCAGCCTATTTCACCAGTCTCATCCGGTCGAGCCAGGCCAATTTGCAACTGACTATGCCGGCGAAGGGCACGACGCACCTCATTTTGGATTACGTGGGCCTTACTGAAAGACCCAAGTCATTAATAACCAGCATTGTCAGGGCAGACCAGGCGGATGCCCTCATTTCCCTGCTCGACGACACCTTCAAGAAAGGGAAGGACTACAAGGGCATAGCATTTACAGTACCGCTGACCAGCGTGATAGGCACCCTTACATATGGATTTTTGAGCAACGACAAAAGAACCGTCAAGGAGGAATCGTAATATGGCTGAAAACATGTTTGAACTCGTGGTCTGCATAGTGAACACAGGATTCTCGCAGATAGTCATGGAGGCCGCCAGGAATGCCGGCGCCAAAGGCGGCACCATCCTGCGCGCCCGCGGCATGGCCAACCCCGAAGCAGAGGAATTCTTCAACATCAACATCCAGACCGACAAGGAGATGCTCATCCTCCTGGTTCCCGGCAGCATCAAGGACGCCGTCCTACATGCCGTTTACCAAGTTAGCGGCATCGGAACGGAATCGGCTGGGATAGCCTTCTCGCTCCCCGTCTCCCGCACAACCACGATCAAGGAATAAAAAATTATTCAAGATATGTATCGCAATCATACTTGCGGAGAACTCCGCATTTCGGACGCAGGAAAGACAGTAACCCTTGCTGGCTGGGTGCAGCGCTCGCGCAAACTCGGCGGCATGACTTTCATCGACCTCAGGGACCGCTACGGCATCACCCAGCTGGTAGTCGAGGCGGATGCTCCCGCGCAGCTGGTGGAAAAGGTGGCCGCCCTGGGCAGGGAATTCGTCATCCAGGCCACCGGCGAGGTGGTGGAGCGTTCCAGCAAGAATCCCAAAATCCCCACCGGCGACATCGAAATCCGCCTGAACGAAGTGAATGTCCTCAACGAGAGCCTGACTCCCCCGTTCACCATCGAGGACAACACCGACGGCGGCGAGGACATCCGTGCGAAATACCGCTACCTGGACCTTCGCAGGAACCCCCTGCAGAAGGCCTTGAAACTGCGTCACCGCATCTGTCACGAAGTCCGCAATTATCTCGACTCCAATGACTTCCTGGAAATAGAAACACCCTTCCTCATCAACTCCACGCCCGAAGGCGCCCGCGACTTCGTCGTGCCTTCCCGCATGAATCCCGGCACCTTCTACGCCCTGCCCCAGAGTCCGCAGACCCTCAAGCAGTCGCTCATGGTAGCCGGAATGGACCGTTATTTCCAGATCGTGAAATGCTTCCGCGACGAAGACCTCCGTGCCGACCGTCAGCCCGAGTTCACCCAGATAGACTGCGAGATGAGTTTCGTCGAGCAGGAGGACGTGCTGGGCATGTTCGAAGGCATGATGAGGCATCTGTTCAAGAGCATCCTGGACATCGACATACCCAATCCCATCCCGCGGATGACCTGGTTCGACGGCATGGACAAGTACGGCTCCGACAAACCGGACATCCGCTATGGAATGCTCCTGCACGAAATCACGCCCCTTGCCCAGGGACACGGGTTCGGCGTTTTCGACGGCGTACCTTACGTTGGGGCCATCGCCGTCCCGGGGGCCGCTGCCTACACCCGCAAGCAGACGGACGAGCTCACCGACTGGGTAAAGCGCCCCCAGGTCGGAGCCAAGGGCTTGGTATATATCAAGTTGAACGAGGACGGCAGCTTCAAGAGCTCGGTAGATAAATTCTTCTCGCCCGAAGACCTGCTGAAGATAGCCGGGGCGGTGGAAGCCTCCAGGGGCGACCTCGTCCTCGTGCTCTGCGGCGAAAAGCGCAGGACCCAGACCCAGCTCGGCCAGCTCCGCATCGAACTGGGCAACCGCATGGGGCTCCGCCGGAGCGATGTCTTCGCTCCCCTGTGGCTCACCGACTTCCCGCTCTTCGAGTGGAACGACGAGGAAAACAAATGGGACGCCCTGCACCATCCCTTCACGGCTCCCAAGCCCGAACATCTGCAGTATTATTATTCCGACAAGCCGGAAGATATCCTTAAGGTGTGCGCCAACGCATACGATTTCGTGCTCAACGGCACCGAACTGGGCGGGGGCTCGATCCGCATCCACAACCCCAAGGACCAGGCGCGCATGTTCGAGATAATCGGCATCGGCCCCGAAGAGATGCAGCGCAAGTTCGGCTTCCTGATCAACGCTTTCAAGTACGGGGCACCTCCCCACGGAGGCCTTGCCTTCGGGCTGGACCGCGTCTGCGCACTCTTCGGCGGCAGCGATACCATCCGCGACTACATAGCCTTCCCGAAGAACAACCAGGGCAAGGACATCATGCTCGGCGCACCCAGCGTGATAGACCGGAAACAGCTCGATGAACTGTTCCTGGACCTGCGGCCGGTGAAGGAATAGCTTCCGGCGTCGGCAACACCTATTCTTCCACCGCCCAGATGTCTTCGGTGCGGTCGGTGTAGAGCACTCCGTCGAGATGGCCGCATATTCTGCGCGCGGCACGTTGCCGCGGTAGCCCGGGATTGAAAGGCAACCCTCCCGGCCGACCAGCGTCTCCCCCCACAAGGCCTCGACAGCCGGATTGGCATAAGCGATGAAGGGTTCGCCCGGGAGATCGAGGCGGCAGACTACGATCAGGCGCCGGTTGAGGCCGACTTGCGGCGCGGCGATGCCGACTCCGTCCTGTGAGGGATCCTTTCGGGGTGCACGACGCGGCGACAAGCAGCGGGAAGAACAGCTTCAATATCATTTTCATAACCTCAAAGTTAAGAAAAATCGTATATTTGTAAGACTGAAACCAAATCGTCTTATGATCATCCTCATCACAGGCATCACTTCCGGTTTCGGAAGGGCCATGGCCGCCAAACTGTCTGAAAAAGGCCACAAGGTGTACGGAACCCATCGCAAGGAATCTGAAGCCATCCCGGGAGTCACTTACATCAAGTGCGAAGTCACCGACGAAGCCCAGGCGGGGGCCGCAGTAAGGCAGGTCCTGGACGCCGAAGGCCGCATCGACGTGTTCATAAACAACGCCGGAATGGGCATAGGCGGGCCGTTGGAATTCACCTCCCTCGAGGACGCCCGGCGGCAGATGGACGTCAACTGGATGGGCATGGTGAACTTCCTGCATAGCGTCGTCCCGGCCATGCGCAGACAGGGCTCGGGGAAAATCATCTGCTTCAGTTCCATCGGCGGGCTCATGGGGCTTCCCTACCAGGGCCTCTATTCCGCGAGCAAATTTGCGATAGAAGGCTATTGCGAGGCCCTGCGTCTCGAACTCCGCGGCACGGGCATCTCAGTCACGGTGGTGGAACCGGGAGACTTCTCCACCAATTTCACCGCGCAGCGCAAGAGCGTGGCGGGCCCCGAGGTGGCAAAGGCTTATCCCAATTACGCCCGCTCCCTCGCCAGCATCGAACACGACGAGAACAACGGCCTGAAACCGGAATTCCTCGCCGGGAAGATAGCGAAGATAGTCGCCGCCAAGAGGCCGCCGTACAACATCATCATCGCCTCTTTCCTCCAGAAACTCTCGGTTTTTGTGAAGAAGATAGTCCCGCGACGCACTTTCGCCTGGATCCTGAGCCTTTATTACAAACTGTAAACCTCCGCAGACCATGACACTGAAATTCACCATAGAGTACTACACCAGGTGGGGCGAGAAGCTCTGCCTCGTCTCGAACGACAAAGTCTATCCCATGACGTGGGGGGCCGGCAACATATGGAGCGTTACGATCAAGAACTGCCCTGCATCGCTGCCCGAAGACTATACCTATGTCCTTTACCAGGGCGACCTGATCGCCCGCACGGAGTGGAAACACCACCATCTCGGGAAAATATCCGGAAAGAAGTCCGTAACCGTCGAGGATTTCTGGAACGACTGCCCCATCCAGGGCTGCCCCTTCCCCCGCCAGCATTCCGCAGCGATCTTCGACAATCCCGGTTATCGCGGCGCCGGCACCGCCATCCCCGTTTTCGCCCTCAGGACAGAGGACGACTTCGGTGTCGGGGAATTCACCGACATCCCCTCGTTCGTGGACTGGATGACCCGTACCGGACAGAGCATCCTGCAGCTGCTCCCCATCAACGATACGACCCGCAAGGGCGCCTGGGGCGATTCCTACCCTTATAACCCGATATCTTCCTTCGCCCTTCACCCCATCTACGTCCATCTTCCGGCCGTGGGAGTGAAGGCGGACAAGGAATACAAGGCTCTCCAGAAGGAGTTGAACGCAGAAAAGTTCGTGGATTATCCCCGTGTGATGGAGATCAAGATGAAGTATCTGCGGGCGGCATACGAGCAGCACGGACCGGTGGACAAGCTCAAGACGGCGTACAAGAAGTTCGTCGCCGGGAATGCCGACTGGCTGGACGCCTATGCCGATTACTGCGCAAAGCGCGACAAGGCCGACCCCGACTTCTACCGCTGGGTGCAGTGGCATCTTGACAGGCAGATGGGCGCGGCTGTCGAATACGCCCATTCGAAAGGAGTTTACCTCAAGGGCGACCTGCCCATCGGAGTGGGACGGGACAGCGTGGACGCCACGTCCTTCCCCAAGCTCTTCAACCTCGATTCCTCCACCGGCGCACCCCCCGATTATTTCAGCACCGACGGCCAGAACTGGGGCTTCCCGACGTATAACTGGGATGAAATGGCCAAGGACGACTATGCTTGGTGGAAGAAGCGCCTGCGCAAGATGGCGGAGTATTTCGACGCCTTCCGCATCGACCATATCCTCGGCTTCTTCCGCATATGGGAAATCCCCGTCGAATTCAAGGGGGGACTTTACGGGCACTTCAACCCTGCGCTGCCATATTCCCGCGACGAGATCGTCAACATGGGCCTGCCCATCGAAGGACTTTTCATAGAGGACCCCCGCAGGCTCGGCTGGTTCCATCCCCTCATCACCCCGGACACTTCCAAGCTTGAACCCTGGCAGAAAGAACGCTTTGACGCCCTCTACACCGACTTCTTCTATCACCGCCACGACGCATTCTGGCGCTACAACGCCATGCGCAAGCTGCCTCACCTGCTGAGCGCCACCGGCATGCTCGCCTGCGGCGAAGACCTCGGCATGGTGCCCGACTGCGTACCCGAAGTGATGGACAACCAGAAGATACTTTCGCTGGAGATGGAGCGCATGCCCAAGGGACAGGAATGGCCGTACCTGAGCGTATGCGCCACCAGTTCGCACGACATGACTTCCATCCGCCTGTGGGACGCCGACGACAAGGAGCCCGCCGAGTGCAAGCGCATCCTCTGGAGGCATCTGGACTCGAAGAGCATGCTCGCCATCTTCCCCATACAGGACTGGCTCTCGATAAGCGCGCCGCTTCGCGCCAAGGACCCCTCCGCCGAGCGTATCAACGACCCGGCCGACGCCAGGAACAAATGGCGCTGGCGCCTGCATTTGAGCAACCGGCAGTTGATTGACAGTTCGGCGTGGAGCGCCGAAATCGCGGGCCTCATCAAGGACAGCGGACGTTCGGCGTAAGCAAGCCCTAAAGGCGGCGGGAAGTCATTCCTTTAAAGAGTGCCTTTCGAATACGAAGGCGGCACCGGCGGGACCTTCTGCGGAAGAGGCGCCGAGGATGCTGCGGTCGGGCATCTCACCGCGTCCCAGCATTTCCATCTCGAGGGCCTCGAGGTCGGCGGAGGCTTTTCCCATGCGCCTCTGCAGGGCCGGAAGGCCCAGCTCCATCTCCGCTATTTCGGATAACAGGAACCTCTTCTCTTCCCCGGAAGAAAGGGTATATCGGCCGCGCAAGGCTTCAAGTTCGCGGTTATGGCGCGATATCGAATCGCGTAACTGCTTGATTTCCTTAAGCTTAGCCAGATATTCCTGATTCTGGCCTCTCTCTGTGAAGGAAGACCCGGCCTTCTTCGGGGAAGCCGGCTCCAGGGCGCAGAGCGTCCTGAGTTGTACGGGGTCCGAAACCTTGCTGTGGACGGGCATGACTTCCTTCTCCAGCACATATACGTACACGCTGTCCTGGGAACAGCCCCTGTTGGATGCGAACACCGTGTAGCGGCCGTCGGGAGTGTCGGTCAGCAGGAAATCGTCGGCAGGGGAAGAATACGGGAACCCCATGTTGACCGGTTTGTCCCATTTGCCCAGCCGGGGGTTCCAGTCACAGCGGTAAAGGTCATATCCGCCCACCCCGTAAAGTCCCCTCGAGGAGAAATAAAGTTTGTCCCCGCACACCATGGGATAAATCTCGCTCCTGCCCGAGGCATACCCGAAGGGCTCCGGACGCGTCCAGGCGGTATCGGCGAAATGGGTTTCGAATATGGTGTTGATGCCGCTGCTGTCGCGTTTGGCGAAATAAACCGACATGTCTCCTGACGGGACGTAATCGGCCCGGGAGAATCTTCCCCCAAGGCTGTCCAGATGGTTCGGCGTCGCCATCCAGGACTTGTCGGGAAGAGGATAGTACAGATAGAAATCTTCAAGGGCCAGACGCTTGCGGGCCACCACTTTGGGTCGGGAACAGAATCCGGCGAGGTTGCTGCCGTTCGCGCTGAAGGTGAGTTTTTCTTCGATGCCGGCCCTGACCACAGAATCGCGGGCGATTTCCAAGGCCTCTTCGTAAGTTGCCACGGCCTTGTCGAATTCATACGCCCCGTGCAGGTCGCCGGCTTCCAGAAGCAGGAGTTCCGTCCTGGAAAGGGGGGCCTGCACAGCGGTCACGGTGTCGGGTACCGCGGCCAGCAAAGTGCCGATTATTAAAGAAATGACCATATTCAGCGCACAAATTTAAGAAATAAGCTTCATAAAATTTATTTTCGAGAAAAAAATACTAACTTTGCCAGCTATTTACGAATTGTAATTAAAACTTAATACAAATTATGCAAAACAAAGGTGCAATCAGATTTGTGGCGATATTGCTGATTCTCGCCTGCCTCTGGCAGCTTTCCTTCACCCTTGTGACATCGATTCACAACAGGAAGGCCAAGAAAGCCGCCGAAAAGGAAGTGCTCTCCGTTCAGCAGAGCGCCGCGTTCGCAAAGGTTCCCGAAGTGGATCAGGCTTACTACCTCGACTCCGTCAGCAAGGCGGCGGAAAGGTCCTACACCGACTCCATCCTCACCGAGAAAGTTTACTTCGGCTATACCTTCAAAGATGTCCGCTCCAAAGAGATAAACCTCGGCCTTGACCTCAAGGGCGGTATGAACGTAATGCTGCAGGTGCAGCTCCAGGACCTTGTAAAGGCCCTTTCCGGGAACAATGTTTCCCCCGAATTCAACCAGGCCGTCGAACTCGCCAAGCAGCGCAGCGTCAACTCCCAGTCCGACTATATCACCCTCTTCGCCGACGCGTGGAAGGAAGTCTCCGGCGGACAGCGCCTCTCGCAGATCTTCGGCACCTACGAAATGAGGGACCGCATCAAGCCGGAAAGCACGGACGATGAGGTCGTCAGCGTAATAAGGGAAGAGGCCGAAAGCGCCCTGAGCAACTCCTTCAACGTGCTCCGCAACCGTATCGACCGCTTCGGCGTCACCCAGCCTTCCATCCAGAAGCTCGGCAACACCGGCCGCATCCTGGTGGAACTTCCCGGTGTGAAGGAACCCGAGCGCGTGCGCAAGCTGCTCCAGGGAACCGCCTCCCTCGAATTCTGGACAACTTTCGACAACAGCGAGATCTACCCCTATCTGACAGAGGCCAACCAGCTGCTTGCCAACATGCTGTCCAGCGAAGAAGAAGTTGAAGAAGGATCCGCTCCGGCCGACACCGCCCGCGACATCGTGGCGGAGGAACTCGCCGCCCAGGGCGCCAGCGCCAACGACATCGCCGCTTATCGCAAGGCCAACCCCCTGTTCGCCGTCCTCCAGCCCTCCCAGGCCCGTGGCAACGCCTGCATCGGTTACGCCACCGTCGGTGACACCGCAGCCGTCAACCGCTACCTCGCCATGCCGCAGGTCGCCGAACTCTTCCCGTCCGAATTCCGCCCCATGTGGAGCGTGAAGCCCTCGAAATACCTCACCGGCGGCGAATTCTATGAACTCGTAGCCATCAAGGCGGACTCCCGCGACGGACAGGCTCCCCTCGACGGATCTTCCGTAACCGACGCCCGCATATCCTATGACAACGGCCGCGGCGGTTCTCCCGGCGTCAGCATGACGATGAACGCCGAAGGCGCCAACACCTGGGCCCACCTCACCAAGGACAACATCGGAAAGCAGGTCGCCATCGTCCTCGACGGTGCCGTCTATTCCTATCCTACCGTCCAGACTGAAATCACCGGCGGATCTTCCTCCATCACCGGCGACTTCTCCATCGAAGAGGCGACCGACCTTACCAACGTCCTCAAGAGCGGCAAGCTTCCCGCTCCCGCCACCATCGTCCAGGAGCAGGTAGTAGGCCCGTCCCTCGGCGCCAAGTCCATCAAGGACGGTATGATATCGTTCATCATCGGCTTCATCCTGGTGCTCATCTACATGCTCCTGTTCTACAAGGGCGCGGGTGTTGCAGCGGACATAGCCCTTCTCACCAATGTCGTCCTCCTGTTCGGCACCCTGGCCTCGTTCGGAGCCGTCCTTACCCTGCCAGGCATCGCGGGTCTCGTCCTGACCCTGGGTATGGCCGTGGACGCCAACGTAATCATCTATGAGCGTGTCAAAGAGGAAATCAAGGCCGGAAAGGGCCTCAGCAAGGCTGTCGCCGACGGTTACCGCAACGCGTACTCCGCCATCATCGACGGCCAGGTGACCACCCTCCTCACCGGTCTCATCCTGTTCTTCTTCGGTTCGGGTCCGGTCAAGGGCTTCGCCACCACCCTCATCATCGGTATCATCACCTCGGTACTCACCTCCATCTTCGTCTCCCGCCTCATCATCGACGCCCGCATCAGCAAGGGCAAGAGCATCTCGTTCGAGAACAAGTGGAGCGCAGGTTTCCTCAAGAACACCCACATCGACTTCATCAAGGCCCGCAAATACTCCTATATCATATCCGGCTGCCTCATCCTCATCGCTCTCGGAAGCATCGCATTCAAGGGCTTCACCTACGGTGTCGATTTCACCGGCGGCCGCACTTATGTGGTCCGCTTCGACCAGCCTGTCACGGCCGAGGAGGTCCGCGCTTCGGTGAACGGCGTCTTCGACGCCGCGGCCCAGGCCAATCCCGACGTAAAGGGCGCTTCCGCGGAAGTCAAGCAGTTCGGCGGCGATTCCCAGATGAAGATCACCACCTCATACAAGGTGGACGACGACAACTCCGCTGTCGATACCGAAATCGAAGGCATGCTCTATGAGGCCCTCAAGGGTCATTTCAAGGAACCCATGAGCCAGGCCGAGTTCACCAGCACGCTGGACAACCCCAACGGTATCATATCTTCCGACAAGGTTGGCGCGAGCATCGCGAGCGATATCAGGCGTGACGCCATCATCGCGGTCATCCTCGCCCTCATCGTGATCTTCGCATACATCGCCCTCAGGTTCAAGGGTTGGACATGGGGTCTGGGCGGCGTCGTGTCGCTGGCCCACACCGCCATCATCATCATCGGCTTCTTCTCGCTGTTCAGCGGAATACTGCCCTTCAACCTCGACGTGGACCAGACGTTCATCGCGGCCATCCTTACTATCATAGGTTACGCGATCAACGACAACGTGGTCATCTTCGACCGTATCCGTGAGATGCGCACCCTGCATCCGAACAGCGACATCAAGGAGATGACCAACCAGGCGCTCAACGCAACCCTCACCCGTACTGTGAACACCTCCGTCTCCACATTGCTTCCTATGCTTGCAATCGCGTTCTTCGGAGGTGAGAGCATCCGCGGCCTTTCCGTCGCCCTCTGCCTCGGTGTCCTCATCGGAACCTACGCTTCCATCATGATAGGCACCCCCGTCATGTACGACGCCACCATGAGCAGCCTCAAGAAGGCCGCCGCCAAAGCTCCCGCGAAGAAGAAGTAATCCTTCCTTCGAAACTACAAAAAACCCGCTTCGGAATGAAGCGGGTTTTTTCATGCAGCCTTTGAATACACTTATTTCATTACGGAATAGCTGACGCCGAGATGCTCGAGGGCGAGCAGGAGGTCTTCGCAGACATTGATGCTGTACTTCTTGGATATCATGTCTATACGGTATCCGGTGGCGGCGTCGTAAAGATTGACCGCAAGGCGGGTCTTGCCCGGGAAGTCCTTCAATATCTTCTCCAGGCCCTTGCGGAACGCGGGGGTAAGCGAAGCGGTGTCGAGATTGAGCGCGAAAGACTTCACCAGCACCTCGCTGATGTTCCCGAGCATGCTGATCTTCTTGATCTTGAAGGCGTAATTCACCGTCTTTCCGGCTGCTATCTCCTCCTGCTTCAGATGATACCGCGGCGCTATCTCCCCGTCTATGTAAAGTTGTGAATGCAGCTGCATGTAAGGGATGTAGGACTCGTATTCCTGGCCGAACAGGGCCATTTCGAACGAGCCGCTGTAGTCTTCAAGGCTGATGCGGGCGCCGCTCTTCCCACTCTTGGTGATGAGGTTCTTGACATCGGTGACAATGCCGGCGATGGCCGCGCGGCTGGTCTGCCGGCGATTCTGGCAGTCGTCTATGGTGGCCTGTAGCTCGGAGAGCCTGCATGTGGTGAAGTTCTCTATCTCGAAGGCGTAACGGTCGAGCGGATGGGCGCTCAGGTACATCCCCACGTACTCCTTTTCCTTCTGCAGGATGGCAAGGGTGTCTTCTTCGCCCACGGCAGGCGGCATCTCCGGCCGCCGGGGTTTCATCTCTTCCATGTCTCCGAACAACGACCCGGCGGCGGAGACCGTGTCGTTCCTGTAGAGTTCGGCATAATGTACCAGTTCGTCTATGAACTGGTCCCCGTTCTTCGACACCACGAAAAACTGTGACCGCCTATAGCCGAACGAATCGAATGCCCCTGCATATACCAGGGTCTCGAGGGCCTTGCGGTTGACCGTGCCGGCGAGCCTTTCCATGAAATCGAAGACGTCGGCGAACTCCCCGTTCGCTTCCCTTTCGGCGATGATCGCATCCACCACATTGCTGCCGAAACCCTTGAGGCCGCTCAGGCCGAAACGGATGTCGCCGTTACGGTTCACGGAGAAATCCCTGTCCGACTCGTTGACATCTGGGTTCAGCACCTTTATGCCGCTCTTCTTGCAATCCGCCATTATCTCCTTCATCTCCTCCATGTCGGAAGACTGCTGGGTAAGGTTGGATGCCTGGAATTCGGAGGGATAATGGGTCTTGAGCCATGCCGTCTGGTAGCTCACCCAGGCATAGCACGCCGCGTGGCTCTTGTTGAAGGCGTATTTCGCAAAAGCTTCCCAGTCCGTCCATATCTTCTCCAATATCTTCTCGTCGTGCCCCTTCCGGAGAGCCCCCTTCATGAAGTCGCTCTTGAGCCCGTCGAGCACGTCTTTCTTCTTCTTTCCCATGGCCTTGCGGAGCTTGTCCGCCTTGCCGCGGGAAAATCCGGCCACAGAGCGGGAAATCTGCATGACCTGCTCCTGGTACACGGTGACGCCATATGTTTCCTGCAGTATGTCCGCCATTTCCGGGAGGTCGTAGCGGATCTGTGAAGGATCGTTCTTCCGGGTGACGAAGTCCGGGATATAATCCATCGGGCCCGGACGGTACAGGGCGTTCATCGCTATTAGGTCCTCGAAACGCTGGGGATGGAGCCTCATGAGCCATTCCTTCATGCCGGAGGATTCGAACTGGAACACGCTCTTGGTGTCGCCGCGGCCGTAAAGTTCATATACATTGGGGTCGTCTATCGGGATGGACTCTATGTCAATGTCCTGTCCGAAACGCTTCTTGACGAGGGCCAGGCAGCGGTTGATGATGCTGAGGGTCTTGAGGCCCAGGAAATCCATCTTGAGCATGCCCACGTCCTCTATCTGGGAGCCTTCGTACTGGCTCACCCAAACCTCCTGCCCCGTGCCCTTGTCGGTTCCGAGCGTGATGGGGATATAGTCGGTGAGATTCCCGCGGCCGATGATCATGGCGCAGGCATGGATGCCCGTCTGGCGGACGCATCCCTCCAGCCTCATGGCATACTCCAGCACTTCCTTCACCAGGTCGGACCCCTGTTCATATTCTTTCTTGAGCTCGGGCAGATATTTCACGCAGTTGGCCAGGGTGGGCTTCTTCTCAACGTCGGACCCCCCTTCCCTTACGACAAACGGCCTGTCCGGAATCATCTTGGTGAGACGGTCCGATTCGCTGAGCGGCAGGCCGCTTATGCGGGCCACGTCCTTTACGGAGCCCTTCGCCGCCATGGTGCCGAAGGTTATCACATGGGAGATATGGTCTTTGCCGTAGCGGTCCTGTACATACTGGATGACCTTGTAGCGGCCCTCGTCGTCGAAATCGACGTCGATATCGGGCATGCTGATACGTTCGGGATTGAGGAAACGCTCGAACAGCAGGCCGTACTTCAACGGGTCCAGATTGGTGATCTTGAGGCAGTATGCCACGCAGGATCCGGCCGCAGATCCGCGCCCGGGCCCTACCGACACCCCATGGTCCTTGGCCCAGTTGATGAAGTCCTGCACAATCAGGAAGTAGTCGGGGAAACCCATGTGCGAGATGGTCTTGAGCTCGAAGTCGAGCTTGTCGGCCACCTCGGGGTCGAGCGGGCTCCCATAACGCTTTTCGGCCCCCTGGTAAACCAGATGGCAGAGGTATGCGACCGAGTTCAGGAACTCCTCGCTCCGGGGCGTCTTTTCCACGATGTTGCCGTCGTGGTCGCGGCGTTCCTCGTAGCGGCCTTCATCTATGACCGGCTTGTATTTTTCGAGATAGTGGCCGATATTGTCCAGGAACTCCTGCGGCAGACCGAACTTCGGAAGGACGTGGCCGCGGTTTATCTCTATCTTCTCCACCTTTTCCAGCACCTCGACGGTGTTTGCCAGGGCTTCGGGATGGGTGGGGAAAAGCGCGGCCATCTCTTCCTCGCTCTTCAGGTACTCCTGTTGGGTGTAACGGAGGCGCACCGGGTCGCTCACATTCGCATTGGTGGTCAGACAGATGAGCCTGTCGTGCACGGGGCCGTCCTCCCTTCGGACGAAATGGGCGTCGTTGGTTGCGATGACCTTCACCCCGTGACGGGCCGCCAGTTCGAAGATCTTCCCGTTGTACTGGAGCTGCCGGCGGTAGAGCCGCTGCATTTCCTCAGCCGCTCCGGGCGGCAGGCCCTGCACATCGCTGCGATGGAGCATGACCTCCAGGTAATAATCTTCCCCGAAGAGGTTCTTGTGCCATTCTATGGCCTTGTCGGCCGCTTCCATGTCCCCGGCCAGGATGGCCTGCGGGATTTCCCCGGCGATGCAGGCGCTCGAACAGATGAGGCCCTCGTGGTATTTCTCCAGAAGTTCGTGGTCTATCCTGGGACGGTAATAGAAACCTTCGATATGCCCGAGCGAAACCAGTTTCATCAGGTTGTGGTAACCGGTTTCGTTCTTGGCCAGCAGGATGAGGTGATAATAAAGCCTGTGCTGCGGGTCCTTGAGACGGTGGTCGTAGTGGCGCGTCACGTAAACCTCGCAGCCGAAAACGGGTTTGACCCTCGGGTGCTTCTTGGCTACGTCGTAGAACTCCTTGACTCCGTACATGTTGCCGTGGTCGGTGATGGCCAGGCCGGGCATGCCCAGTTCTTCCGCCCTCTGGAAAAGTTTCTCTATGTTGGAAAGGCCGTCGAGGACGGAATATTGGGTATGGACGTGAAGATGTACGAAAGCCATGGGTTTATGGTTTTAAAGGACGGCGCAGATTTCCTTGGCCCATTTGAGAGGGAGCGACCCCTCGACGAAAAGTATCATCCTGGGGGCCTCGTCCTTGTTCTTAAGCGTGATTTCCACATCCTTGATGACGATGGGATCGGAAACATACTCACCCCCTTCCGGAGCCTTGTACATCAACATGCGGGAGTCGGACTTGTAAACCACCCATCCGTCGGTAATGCGGTCGAGTTCGGCCAGGAAGGATTCCTGTACCGGCTCGGTGCAGCGGTGCCAGGCCACATAATACATATGCCTTACACCGTCCAGTTCCTCCTTGTCCTGGGCGCTGAGGGTGAGCTTGGCCGTACGGTATAACCCCGTAACGTCCTTGAAGACAAACCCCTTGTAGGTTTTGCCGTAATCGTGGAAAAGATCGTAGAGATTATCTTCGCCACCCTGGGCGGAGGCCGCTGCCGGAACGAGCAGCAGGGAGGAAATCAGTGTGATAAAAAATCTTCTCATAACAAGGGTTGGGGTTGCAAATACTATTCCTCGTTTTCGGGCCATCCCTGGGCCTTGAGAGGCAGTTCAGCCCCGGTCGGGGTCACGAGTACGGTGCCGGCCTCCGGTTGCGCCAGATGGCCTATGACGTCGAATGTCTGGAAATCCCGGCGGAATTTTTCGGCCTGCAGGATGGGGATTGCCAACAGCAGCTGGCAATCCTCCCCTCCGTTCATCGCCGCGGACACCGGGTCGATGTCCAGCATCCTCCCGAGTTCGAAAGAATTGCCTTCGAAAGGAATGCGGGCCGCATACACCTTGGCCCCGAGGCCGGTATCGCGCGAAATGCGCTTGACCGCGTCGGATAGGCCCTTCGTGACGAGCACGGCGGCGGAAGGGTATATGTCGTCGTCTTCCAAGGACCCGACTATGCCCGGGGAAAGCTCGGGATGCAGGTACGCCCCCACCAGCATGCGGTATTTCTCCATTTCCCCGGCTTTTGAACTGCCCGCCTCGAAGCGGACCCTCTCCCTTTCAAGCACCTGCAAGCCAAGATATGCAGCCCCCAGGCGCCCGCTGACGCACAGGATGTCCTTGCTTTTTGGCTTTGGGGTGCTGTGCTCGGTGAGGGCTTTGCGCTTTCCGGATGCGGCCAAGCTGATGCACAGGCCGTTCCGGGAGGGCTGGAGGTCCAGTGAAACGTCCTTGTAGCCGTATTCCTCCGCCGCCTTCGATATGCCTTCCCACAACTCCTTCACCTGGGGATAATCCAGTTTTGCGCTGACGCCGAGCACCACCGAAAGGGCGGAGGGATGCTTCATCTGCGCGAAGAGTTCGCCGCTTACTTCCACCACGGCCTTGTATCCCAGATGCTTCAGAGGGAAATAGACCAGATTGAAGTCTATCCCTTCCAGGAGGACCTTGTGGGCGGATGCCCCGAAAGGCTTGAAGGGCGAGCCTTCGTAAAGCCGCCCTATCGCAGTCTGCAGTCCGATATCGGAGAATTTTTCTTCCGCCATGGCCTACAGGTTCCTCAGCAGGTTGTTGAGGTTGACCTTGGCGTCGATGCGCGCACGGAGTTCGGCCACGGGCACGCGCTCCTGGCTCATCGTGTCACGGTCGCGCACGGTTACGCAACCGTCGTTGAGGGTTTCGTGGTCGATAGTGACGCAGAACGGGGTGCCGATCGCGTCCTGACGGCGGTACCTGCGGCCGATGGTATCCTTCTCTTCGTACTGGCAGTTGAAGTCGTACTTGAGCAGGTTCATGACCTCCTGGGCCTTGCCGGTAAGGCGCTCGTCGTTCTTGAGGAGCGGCAGCACGGCCACCTTGACGGGAGCGAGGGGCGCGGGGATCCTGAGCACCACGCGGCTTTCACCGCCTTCGAGTTCTTCCACGGTATAGGCGTGCGAAAGGACGGTGAGGAACATGCGGTCCACACCGATACTGGTTTCGACGCAGTACGGGGTGAACTTCTCGCCTGATTCCGGATCGAAATACTGGAGGTTCCTCCCGGAAAGATTCTGATGGTTGCCCAGGTCGAAGTCGGTGCGGGAATGGATTCCTTCAAGTTCCTTGAAACCGAAGGGGAACTTGAACTCGATGTCGCATGCCGCATTGGCGTAATGCGCGAGTTTTTCGTGGTCGTGGAAACGGTAGTTTTCGGCACCCATGCCGAGGTTCTCGTGCCATTTGAGCCTCTTTTCCTTCCAGAACTTGAACCATTCCATCTCCGTTCCGGGCTTGCAGAAGAATTCCATTTCCATCTGCTCGAACTCCCTCATGCGGAAGATGAACTGCCTGGCCACCACTTCGTTGCGGAAGGCCTTGCCTATCTGTGCGATACCGAAGGGTATCTTCATGCGCCCGGTCTTCTGGACATTGATATAATCGACGAAAATGCCCTGTGCGGTTTCGGGGCGGAGGTAGATGGTGTCGGCACCCTCGCCAAGGCTGCCGAACTGGGTGCTGAACATGAGGTTGAACTGCCTCACGTCCGTCCAGTTCTTGGTGCCGGATATCGGGTCCACGATGCCGCAGTCGAGGATGATCTGCTTGTATTCGGCGAAGTCGTTTGTTTCTTCGGCCTTCTTATAACGCCCGTGGATCTCGTCGTACTTGGCTTTTTCCCTCAGGATGTTGGGATTGGTCTCGCGGAACTTGGCCTCGTCGAAAGCCTCGCCGAAGCGCTTGCGGCCCTTCTCCACCTCCTTGTCCATCTTTTCCTCTATCTTGCCCAGATAGTCTTCGATGAGATTGTCGGCGCGATAGCGTTTCTTGGAGTCCTTGTTGTCGATGAGAGGGTCGTTGAACGCCGCGACATGGCCGCTTGCAACCCATGTCTTGGGATGCATGAAGACGGCGGCGTCTATGCCCACGATATTCTCGTTCAGACGCGTCATGGCGTCCCACCAGTATTTCTTTATGTTGTTCTTGAGTTCGACGCCCATCTGGCCGTAGTCGTAAACCGCCGCCAGGCCGTCGTAGATTTCGCTGCTCGGGAAAATGAAGCCGTACTCTTTGCAATGCGCAACCAGTACCTTGAAAAGTTCGTCTTGTGTCATAACTCGCAAAGATACTGATTTCTGCCGAAAATACTGCGGGCGTTTTCAGACAAATACTTCTTCGAGGAGAGGTTTCACGAAGGGGCGGGATTCCACCTGGGGGTGAGGGATGACCAGGTCCGGGGTTTCCATGCGGATTTTACCGTAAAGGAGGATGTCTATATCTATTATGCGGTCGTGGTAGATGCGTCTGCCGTCCGGCCCGACTTCGGGGATTTCCACACGGCCCATCTTTCTTTCTATTTCCTTGCAAAGCCGCAGGATGGTGCGGGGACGACGCCGGGAGTCGTAGCGCACGACACAGTTCAAGAATGCCGGACCATCAAAGCCAACAGCCTCGGTTTCAATGATTTGCGATATCGCCTCGGGCTTTCCGAGCGCCTCGTCGAGAAGAGAGAGGGCCCTGGCGATGTTCGCTTCGCGTCCGCCCAGATTTGTTCCCAGGGACAAATAGAGTTTCATTCCATTTCAGGGTCGAGGCCCAAAGCTATCCTTGCTTCGTCCGAAAGCATGCTCTGGTCCCATACCGGCTCGAAGACGAGGTCTATCAGGCATTTCGTGACCCCGGGGGTCAATTCCACACTCCTTTGGACGTCTGCCATCACCTCGTCCGCCATCGGGCAGTTCGGGGCGGTGAATGTCATCTTTATGTAAACTTCGCGGGCCTTGTTGATATTCAGTTCATAGATCAGGCCGAGGTCATATATGTTCACCGGAATCTCGGGGTCGTAAACTTGCTTGAGGGCCAGCACTACGGCATCGTAAAGGGGGGCCAGATCCTTTACATCTTCCGGGGTAAGCACTTGATTCTCAGACATATTTTTCTGCTTCTGCCTTAATGGTGGAAATCATCGACGCAAGTCCGTTCGCCCTGGTCGGGGAAAGATTGTCCTTGAGGCCGACGGTTTCGACGAACGAGAAGTCGTCGGAAACTATCTCGGCCGGGGTGCGGCCGTCGTAAACGCTTATCAGAAGGGATATTATCCCTTTTGTGATGATTGCATCGGAATCGGCTTTGAAATGGAGCCGCCCGTCACTGAAAGAGGTGTCCAGCCATACCCTGGACTGACAGCCCTTTATCAGGCGGTCCTCCGTCTTGAGTTCCTCCGGGAAGGCGTCCATGTTCTTCCCCAGGTCGATGAGATATTCATATTTGTCCAGCCATTCGTCGAACATGGAAAATTCGTCGATCACGGCCAGTTTTGCTTCTTCCAACGTTTTCATACAAGCATGTCAATGGCCCTCCTCAGGCTCTTTATGAAATATTCCGCATCTTCGGGGCCGTTGTACGGGGCGAATGACGCACGGAGCATCCCTGTCACGCCGAAGTGGTCCATGAGGGGTTCGGCGCACATCTGCCCGGAGCGGACGGCGACTCCCATCTTGTCCAGTATGAGGGCCAGGTCTTCGTGGTGGGCGCCGTCGACCGAGAACGAGAACAGGGGAATCTTTTCCTCGATATTCCCGGGCAATCCGTAAAGATGAAGGCCTGGAATCTGCAGTAATTCCTTTAGGACAAATTGCTTAACTTCCTCTATATAAGGGGTTTTTAAAAATTCTTCGGCCAATTTGAAGGCCGGTTTCAAGGTAGGGACGCCTGCAATGTTCTGGGTACCCGCCTCGAACTTGTGGGGAACCGGGGCGAAAGTGCTTCCATCCCATTTTACGGTGCCTATCATTTCGCCGCCGCCCATATAGGGAGGCATTTTTTCCAACAGTTCCATACGGCCCCACAGCACGCCCGTCCCGGGTGCAGCATAGATTTTATGGCCGGAAAACGCGTAGAAATCAGCACCCAGAGACTTGACGTCCGTCTTGCAATGTACGACGCCCTGGGCCCCGTCAACCACCAGAAGGGTTCCGTTCGAATGGCAGATATCCGCCAACTGTCGGATCGGATTGATTATGCCAAGTACGTTGGATACCTGCGCAATGCAGCAGATACGGGTGCGGGGGGTAAGTATTTCCTGCAGTCTGAAGGGAACGACCGTCCCATTGTCTTCGATTGGTAAAACTTTGATTTTTAACCCTTTACGTTTGGCAAGGAACTGCCATGGAAGAATGTTGGAGTGATGCTCCGCACCGCCTATCACGATTTCATCGCCTTCGTGCAGGAAGCCTTCCATCTCCCCCAGCGAAAAAGCCAGAAGATTAAGGGAATGGGTGGTGCCGCCGGTAAAAACAATCTCTTTGGGGCTGTCCGCTCCAAGAAAGGAGGCCGCCGCCACCCTGGTTTCCTCGAATTCTTCGGTTGCCTTGTTCGCAGTGAAATGAACGGCGCGATGAAGGTTCGAACTGAGGGTGGAGGAGAGTACGTCCCACTTGGAAATAACCTCGACAGGACGCAGCGATGTGGCCGCATTGTCCAGATACACAAGCGGTTTGCCATATACTTTCTCCTGCAGCTGGGGGAAGCGTGAGCGTATTTCTGCGAGGCTCATCATTGGAATGCAAATTTACTATTTATTTGCTAATTTTGTGGTATGATAGATTTTATATCCGGAAAGATAGCGGAACTCTCTCCCACAAGGGTTGTCTTAGAAAATGGCGGCATTGGTTATGCCATGGAAATCTCGCTCCAGACATACTCTGCCATGGAAAACAAAAGCGAAGGAACGATCTTCGTCAAGAACCAGGTGAACCCCAGGGACGGCTCGCAGGTAGATTACGGCTTTGCCACCAAAGACGAAAGAACCCTGTTCGAATTGATAACAGGGGTTTCGGGAATGGGAGCGGCTTCAGCAAGGATGGTCCTCTCGTCGATGACCTCCGATGAATTCCAGAAAGCGATACTGTCGGAAGACCTGAACCGTATTAAATCCGTCAAGGGTATAGGATTGAAAACCGCCCAAAGGTTGATCCTAGAACTCAAGGACAAGGTTGCCAAAGGAGAGGCAACCCAAGATGTGGAAATATTTAAAATTACTGATAATCAAGCCGTTGAAGAAGCATCTTCGGCCCTCGTAATGCTGGGGTTCAACAAGCCTGCTGTAGCGAAGGCTGTTCAGAAGATCCTTCGGAAAAAGCCGGATGCGAAAGTGGAAGAAATAATTAAGGAGGCTTTGCAGATTCTTTGATGTTCCACGTGGAACTATCTCCCGAAAAACACCAGGAGTACGGAAATGTCGGCAGGAGACACTCCGGAAATCCTTGATGCCTGAGCGATGGTAGTCGGTTGATATCTCTTGAGTTTCTGACGACATTCTATTGTCAATCCCCCAACCTTGTCAAAGTCGAAATCCGCTGGAATTTTGAGATTTTCCAGACTAGAGATTTTATCTGCAATTTTCTTCTCCCTCTCGATATAACCCTTATATTTCAAGGAAATCTCGACAGATTCAACAACCTTCTTGTCGAAAGAAGTTCCACGTGGAACAATTTCAAGGAGAGGAGACAAGCGAACCTCTGGCCGTAAAACAAGATCGGAAATCTTCCGTGATTCGGTAAGAGAAGCCGACTGAACAGACTCAAGATAGGGATTTGCCAATTCAGAAGAAATATTGGTGTCTTCACAAAAAGACTGAAGACGGGCAGTTTCCTCTATCTTATTCATTGTAAGAGAATATCTCTCATCAGAAGCAAGGCCTATGGAATATCCCTTTTCAGTCAGACGGAAATCGGCATTGTCCTGTCTCAAAAGAATACGGTATTCCGCCCTCGATGTAAACATCCGGTATGGTTCATCCACACCCTTGGTCAGAAGGTCGTCAATCAGAACACCTATATAGGATTCCGAACGCGAAAGAACAAAAGGATCGCATTCCTGAATCTTCAGGCTGGCGTTGATACCCGCTATCAAACCCTGTGCAGCCGCTTCTTCATAACCGGTTGTACCATTCACCTGTCCGGCCAGATAAAGACCTGCTATCTCCTTGGATTCCAAGGTGTTATATAGTTGGGTCGGATCAAAGAAATCGTACTCTACTGCATAGGCCGGCTTGAATATCTTAGCCTTCTCGAGACCTTTGATATGATGGAGAGCGTCCAATTGAACCTGAAGCGGCAAGGAAGAAGAAAACCCTTGGAGATAATACTCGGTAGTATTCCGCCCTTCAGGCTCAAGGAAAAGCTGGTGGGCGGGATTGTCCGGGAAAACGCGAAGTTTATCTTCTATGCTGGGACAATACCTGGGTCCAATGCCCTGTATCATCCCCGTGAACATTGGAGAGTCCTCGAATCCTGTCCTCAAAATCTCATGAACCTCCTCATTTGTATGAAGTATATAACAATCCATCTGGGGTTTGTCCGCCTGGATGGAAGAAGGAATGGGAAGGAAGCTGAACCTCTCGGGATCGGAATCTCCGGTTTGAACGGTCAACGAAGAAACATCGACCGAATTGATGTCGATTCTCGGCGGAGTGCCGGTCTTCATCCTGCCCGCCCGGATTCCCCGTTCGGTCAACTGCTCCGTGAGTCCCAGCGAAGGAGACTCCCCTATCCTTCCGCCTTCGAAAGAGTGGCGGCCGATGAAAAGTTTCCCGCCAAGGAAGGTCCCTGCGGTCAAGATAACTGCCTGAGAATTGAAAATAGCCCCGGTATTCGTACGGACGCCCGTAATTTTTGAACCCTCAAAGAGAAAACCGGTTGCAATATCAGCGTAAATATCTATGTTACAATGAGTTTCGAGGATTTGACGCCAGTGCTGTGAAAAGGCGACCTTATCGCATTGGGCGCGGGGGCTCCACATTGCCGGTCCTTTGGAGCGATTGAGCATCCGGAACTGGAGGGTATTGGCATCGGTGACTATCCCCATCATCCCTCCGAGTGCGTCGATCTCTCGGACTATCTGACCTTTGGCAATGCCGCCTACCGCGGGATTGCAACTCATCTGGGCGAAGCCCTGAAGATTCATGGAAACAAGCAGGACGGAAGAACCCAAGTTCGCAGCTGCGACAGCAGCCTCGCAACCGGCATGCCCTCCCCCGACGACTATTATGTCATACTTCCCCTGCATCGGCTACTCTTCACCGGTAATGGACTTTCTCAGGTCAAGATAATAGTCTTCCTTTCCCCGCATCGTCTTTTGTTCATCAGGGGTATGGTCGTCGTAACCTATTAGATGAAGGATCCCATGCACCATGACCCGACGGAGTTCGGTAATGAAATCCACATTATAGAAAGCGGCGTTGTCACGGACAGAATCGATACTGATGAAAAGATCCCCGGAAACGACCTTGCCTTCGCAATAATCGAAAGTGATTATATCGGTGAAGTAATCATGCGAGAGATATTTCATGTTTATATCGAGGAGATAAGTATCTGAACAAAAAATTATGTTAACATCTCCCATCTTCCCGGCCTCGGCGCCGACAACGAAACGAAGCCATTTGTTGTTGGCTGTCTTACCCTTCAAATCGAACTTGATATCCTCGGAAAAGTACTTTATCATGGGTGCAAAGTTACATCTATTATCGAATTAATTGGAAAAATAGAAAAATATTTATACCTTTGATGTTGCGTATTGGCACAAAAGCCAAAACCGCATTGACTGATAAAACAAAGAAAACTAATAAACAGCTGTTAACTTATTATGGAAGTCAAGAAATCACCTAAAGCCAACCTCGAGAACAAAAGGTTGCTCTTTGCAGAAATTGGCTTCGTTATTTCTCTCGCCCTCGTTCTCGGAGCCTTCGAATGGAGTTCCAAGAACAAGAAAGAATCCATTATGGACACAGTGAGCGAAGAAATCATCGAAGACGAGATGGTACCTATCACCCAGGAGACTCCTCCTCCCCCTCCGGAAACTCCGCAGATCCCGGTTCTGTCCGACCAGATAGATATCGTGGAAGATGACATCCAGGTAGATGACAACATCCTCAACCTCGAGGACGACGCCAATCTCGGTGTGGAAATCATGGACTATGTAGAGGAAGTGGAAGAAGAAACTGTAGAGGAAGAGGCCATTCCTTTCCAGTTGGTGGAACAGAAACCTACATTCCAGGGTGGCGATGCCAACACCTTCCGTACGTGGGTGAACCAAAGGCTTGAATATCCCGAAATCGCCAAGGAAAACGGTATCCAGGGCAGGGTCATGCTCCAGTTCACCGTCGGAGCGGACGGCAAGGTGTCCAATGTAAAGGTTCTCCGCGGCGTGGACCCGACTCTCGACAAGGAAGCGGTACGCGTAGTTTCCCAGTCTCCTAAGTGGGAACCCGGAAGGCAGAGGGACAGGGCTGTCAAGGTTACTTACACCTTCCCTGTTATTTTCCAACTCCGCTAAAGGAACAGAGCGTTAATCAAGGCCGTCCGATAGGATGGCCTTTTTTCAATGATGCAAGAAGAAACAATAAGGGCGGTATTCGTCGGAATAATCAAGCAGAACGACGAAGAAGACAGAATAAGGGAATATCTCGACGAACTGCGCTTCCTTGCCGAAACAGCAGGGATCGTAGGGGACAAGACATTCATCCAGAAGGTTGACAGACCGGACGGAGCAACTTACATCAGGAGCGGAAAAGTAGAGGAAATAGGCCGTTACTGCGAAGAAAACAGCATAAAATACTGCATTTTCGACGACGAACTCACCGGCATGCAGCAGCGTAACGTCGAAAGGATGATGAAGAACATCATCGTCATCGACAGGACAAGCCTCATCCTTGAAATCTTCGCCCAAAGGGCCAAGACATCATACGCCAAGATGCAGGTGGAATTGGCTCAATACAACTATATGCTGCCCAGGCTTGCCGGCATGTGGACCCACCTCGAAAGGCAAAGGGGCGGCCGGGGAACCCGCGGCGGCATGGGTGAAACCCAGATAGAAGCCGACCGCCGCATAGTGAAGGAAAGGATCACCCGCCTCAAGGAGCAACTCTCCAAGGTGGACAGGCAGATGAGCACCCAGCGCAGCCACAGGGGCCAGATGGTAAGGCTTGCTCTGGTGGGCTATACAAACGCGGGGAAAAGCACCCTGATGAATCTTTTGTCAAAAAGCGATGTGTTCGCGGAAAACAAACTCTTCGCTACGCTCGACACTACAGTCAGGAAAGTGGTTATAGAGAACGTACCTTTCCTGCTCAGCGACACGGTGGGATTCATACGCAAGCTGCCCACCCAGCTGATAGAAGCGTTCAAAAGCACCCTTGACGAAGTAAGGGAAGCGGATATCCTCGTACATGTAGTTGACATCTCGCATCCCGGCTTCGAAGAACAAATGGAAGTGGTGGAGAAAACCCTCCGTGAGATAAATGCTGGAAATAAACCTATATATGTAGTATTCAATAAGATAGATGCCTATACATATAAGGAATACGACCAGTTCTCACTCGAACCTCCCACCAAGGAAAACCGTACACTGGAAGAACTCAGGAACAGCTGGATAGCACAGGAAAAGAGCCCGTGCATCTTCATATCGGCCCTGACCAAGGAAGGCATTCCGAAACTCAGGAACGACCTCTACAAGATGGTCGCCGAAATCCACGCCGGGCGCTATCCTTTCAACAACTTCCTTTGGTAAAAGAAAAAGTCCTGGGATCCCAGGACTTTTCTTTTTATTAAAACAAGGGTTCAATTGCTGAAGTGGGCCTTCAGGAATTCCCTGTTGAGACGTGCTATGTGCTCGACCGAAACACCCTTCGGACACTCCAGTTCGCAGGCGCGGGTATTGGTGCAGTTTCCGAACCCGAGTTCGTCCATCTTCGCCACCATGGCTTCGGCGCGGCGCTTGGCCTCCACCTTTCCCTGGGGGAGAAGTGCCAGTGAACTTACGCGGGCAGCTACGAAAAGCATGGCTGAACCGTTGCGACATGTGGCCACACAAGCACCGCAACCTATGCAGGAAGCTGCATCCATGCTCTTCTCGGCCGTATCGTGGCTTATCAGTATTTCATTTGCGTCCTGGGCAGCCCCTGTACGGACCGAAATGAAACCTCCCGCCTGGAGTATCTTGTCATAGGCGGTGCGGTCCACCACGAGATCCTTTATTACGGGGAAGGCCCTGCTGCGGAAAGGTTCTACGGTAATGGTTGCCCCGTCCTTGAAATGACGCATGAAAAGCTGGCATGTCGTAATATGCTCGTCCGGGCCGTGGGCGCGGCCGTCGATATAAAGCGAGCAGGCGCCGCAGATACCCTCACGGCAATCGTGGTCGAAAGAAACCGGACCGCTGCTGCTGCATCCACGATCTACCGCTACGGGGTCCGCCCCTTCGCGGATCAGCTGCTCATTGAGGATATCGAGCATCTCCAGGAAGGAAGCGTCGGATTCTATGCCGCTGACATGATATGTCTCGAAATGGCCTTTGGCCTTGGCGTTCTTCTGACGCCATATTTTGAGATTGAATTCCATACTTTAGTCTTTATAGTTACGGGTGGCAACCTTGATGAATTCGTACTTGAGTGGTTCCTTGTGGAGTTCGGGCTCCTTGCCGTCCCCCTTGTATTCCCAGGCGGCTACATACATGAAGTTCTCGTCGTCGCGCTTGGCTTCACCCTCCTCCGTCTGGCTTTCCAGGCGGAAATGGCCGCCGCAGGATTCACGACGGTTGAGCGCGTCGTAAGCCATAAGTTCGCCAATGTCGAAGAAATCCTCGAGCCTTAGGGCCTTTTCGAGTTCCTGGTTGAACTCGTACTGGGTCCCGGGAACGCATACATCCTTGTAGAACTCCTCGCGGAGGACCTTTATTTCTTCAATGGCTTTCTTGAGGCCCTCCTCAGTACGGGCCATGCCTACATACTCCCACATGATATTGCCCAGTTTCTTGTGGAGTACATCCACCGGGGTTTTCCCCTTGATGGCGAAGAGACGGTCTATACGGGCCTGGACAGCCTTTTCGGCCTCGTCGAACTCCTTGATGGCAACGTCAGTCCTGGGTTCTGCGAACTTCTTGGAAAGATAATCCCCGATAGTTACGGGAACCACGAAGTAACCGTCGGCCAGCCCCTGCATGAGGGCGGAAGCCCCGAGACGGTTTCCGCCGTGGTCGGAGAAATTGGCTTCGCCAATGGCGTAAAGGCCGGGAACCGTGGTTTGGAGATCATAATCGACCCATATACCTCCCATGGTGTAGTGGATGGCGGGATATATCATCATCGGTTCTTCCCACGGGCTGGAATCGGTAATTTTCTCGTACATCTCGAAGAGATTGCCATAGCGTTCCGCAACCCTCTGATGTCCAAGCCTTTGGATAGCTTCGGAAAAATCGAGGAACACGGCCTTGCCGGTTTCGTTCACACCATATCCGGCATCGCACCTTTCCTTGGCGGCGCGTGAAGCCACGTCGCGGGGAACCAGATTTCCGAAAGCGGGGTAACGGCGCTCAAGATAATAGTCGCGGTCTTCTTCGGGTATCTGGGAAGGCTTTATTTCGTGCTTGCGCAACTTCATCACATCTTCCATCTTCTTGGGAACCCATATGCGCCCGTCGTTGCGGAGACTCTCACTCATGAGGGTGAGCTTGCACTGCTGCTCGCCGTGCACGGGGATACACGTGGGATGGATTTGGGCGAAGCAGGGGTTTGCGAAATAAGCACCCTTGCGATAGCACTGCATGGCGGCCGAACCGTTGGAGTTCATGGCGTTGGTGCTGAGGAAGTAAGCGTTGCCGTAACCGCCGGTGGCGATGATGACGGCATGTGCGCCGAACCTTTCAAGCTGGCCTGTTATGAGGTTGCGGGCTATTATGCCTTTGGCCTGGCCGTCAACCACAACGAGATCCAGCATCTCATGACGCGGATAACTCTTTACCGTACCAGCGGCTATCTGGCGGTTCAGGGCGGCATAAGCTCCGAGAAGGAGTTGCTGGCCGGTTTGTCCGCGGGCATAGAAGGTGCGGCTTACCTGTACACCTCCGAAAGAACGGTTGGCAAGATACCCGCCATACTCGCGGGCGAAGGGGATACCCTGGGCCACGCACTGGTCTATGATGGCAGAACTTACCTCGGCGAGACGGTAAACATTAGCCTCGCGGGAACGGTAGTCGCCTCCCTTAATGGTATCATAGAAGAGCCTGTAGATGGAGTCATTGTCGTTCTGGTAGTTCTTCGCGGCGTTTATACCGCCCTGGGCGGCAATGGAATGCGCCCTGCGGGGGGAGTCGCTTATGCAGAAAACCTTCACATTGTATCCCAGTTCACCGAGGGAGGCGGCAGCTGAAGATCCGCCAAGACCGGTACCGACCACGATGATTTCCAGTTTTCTTTTATTGTTGGGACTTACCAGATGAATTTCCGACTTGCGCCTGGTCCATTTTTCCGCCAGGGGTCCGTCGGGAATCTTTGAAATTAATTTGGTATCTGCCATATTTTGATGTGGAATTATTAGTCTGCAATTTTAACCATTTTTAGACACAAAGCCAAGTATAAAATCAGAAAAGAGTATTTTCAGTCCCCTTTTTGACTATGCCCAGATGGTCGTACGCCTTGTCAGTGGCAATCCTGCCACGCTGCGTACGGAGTATATATCCTTCCTTTATGAGGAAGGGTTCATATACTTCCTCGAAAGTTCCCTGGTCTTCACCTATGGCCGTCGCGATGGTATTGGCCCCGACAGGGCCTCCCTTGAACTTCGTGATGATGGCATCGAGTATCTTGTTGTCGATGGAATCCAGCCCGCTCTTGTCGATATGGAGTTTGTCAAGGGCGTATTT